>CAYYPB010000007.1:0-16742 GCA_964473405.1 uncultured Planctomycetaceae bacterium | reverse complement strand
CCCGCCTCGACTCAGCGCCGGCGCGGTGAGGGTGCGCTGACGCCTCATTGGCGCGCGCCCGTTCATTCGACCGACGGGCGCTCCCTCACGGTCGCGGCTCTGATCAGGCCGCCGCGCGGGCTGAAGCCCGTGGCTTCCGGGGACATTGTGCGTCCCCCTACAGGTGGGGTCAACGCGGGGCGTCTGTTGCCGTGGGGGATCGTAGTCCCTATCATGCCGCGATTCTGGAGAGCGTCCTTCGCGAGCGCATCATGCCCAAACGGGTCACGGTTTTAGGTTCCACAGGTTCGATCGGATGCAGCGCCCTGAGCGTCGCGGACAGCCTGCCGGACGAGTTCGATATCGTCGCCCTGGCGGCCGGCTCGAGCTGGCGGGACATGGCGGCGCAGGTTGAGCGATACCGTCCTGAGATGGCCGTCCTGTCCGATCCCGAGGCGGCTGATCGTCTATGCGAACATCTGGCGGGATCGGGCGTAGAGACCCAGATCGCCGGCGGCGCAGGCGCGCTGGCACGTCTGGTGAAAGATGTCCCGACCGACTTCGTTCTCTCCGCTATCGTCGGCGTCGCGGGGCTGCCGGCGACGCTCACCGCTGTGGAGCTTGGCATCACCGTCGGCTTGGCCAACAAGGAGTCATTGGTCCTGACAGGCCAGTTGATGGTCGACGTGGCCAAGCAGTCCGGGGCGCAGCTCATCCCCGTGGACAGTGAGCACTCGGCGATCTTTCAGTCGTTGCACTCCGGCCGGCACGAGGAGATCGAGCGGCTATTCCTGACGGCGTCGGGCGGACCATTTCGGACGTGGTCGCGCGAGCGGATGAAGGACGTATCGCTGGCGGAGGCCTTGAAACATCCGACCTGGAGCATGGGTCCCAAAATCACGATCGATTCGGCCACGATGATGAACAAGGCCCTGGAGATTATCGAAGCCAAGTGGCTGTTCGATGTCGAGCCGGATCGTATTGAAGTCGTCATCCATCCTGAGTCGATCATCCATTCGATGGTTGCTTTTCGCGACGGGTCGATCGTGGCGCAGATGGGGAGTCCGGATATGCGGACGCCGATCCAGTATGCGATGACCTATCCGCGACGGTTGGCGGGTTGCGGCGATCGGCTGGACCTTACCAAGCTGGATCGCATGCACTTCGAGCCGCCGGACGAGGCGCGGTTCCCGGCGCTTCGACTGGGCCGCGAGGCCGCGGTGCGAGGCGGGACGGCTGGGGCAGCGTTGAACGCGGCCAACGAGGCGGCTGTCGAGGCGTTTCGCGGGGGGAACCTGGCGTTCCTCGAGATCGTACGGGTTGTTGAAGAGGTGGTCGATCGCCACACGTTTGAATCCGAACCGGACCTGGAGACGTTGACGACCGTCGACGCCTGGGCCAGGAATGAGGTTACACAATGTTGCAGTGTTTGACGTCTGACGTCGGTTTCCTCCTCGCCGCGATGCCTGCCTGGATGTCTTCGGCCTGGTCCATCCTGCTGCTCGTCTTCGGATTTTCGCTCGTTGTCTTCGTACACGAGCTGGGCCACTTCGCCGCCGCCAAGTGGGCGGGCGTGCGCGTCGAGACGTTCGCGGTCGGGTTCGGCCGAGAGCTGTTCGGCTTCACCAAGGGCGAGACGCGATACTCCTTCAGTATCCTGCCGCTGGGCGGCTATGTGAAGATGCTCGGCCAGGAGGACTTCGTCGTCGACAAGTCCGGCGAGCTGAAGGTCAAGGAAGACGAGTCGGCCTTCACCAACAAGTCCATCGGCAAGCGCATGGTCATCATCACGGCGGGCGTCGTGATGAATCTGCTGTTTGCCGCCGTGGCGTTCACGATCGTCGCGATGGTCGGCCTCCAGCAGCCGCCTGCCATCGTCGGTTATGCCTCGGCGGACTCGCCCGCCGGGCGCGCCGGGCTTCAGCCGGGCGACCGCATCGAGGAGATCAACGGCGATACGATCAACAGTTTCGGCGAGTTGAGCACCCGCATCGCGCTGTCCGACCCGGGCGAGTATCTCGAGTTGAAGGTCCGTCGAGACGGCAAGCTGCTGACGCCGTCCCCGAGGATCCTCCCGGAGTACGTCGAGGACCAGCAGATTCGCCAGGCCGGCGTCGGTCCTGCCGAGAACACGCGCGTCTGGCAGGGCTTTC
This sequence comes from uncultured Planctomycetaceae bacterium, assembly GCA_964473405.1. Classification (GTDB taxonomy): domain Bacteria; phylum Planctomycetota; class Phycisphaerae; order UBA1845; family UTPLA1; genus CAYYPB01. Next base: position 14,610 of record CAYYPB010000007.1, on the reverse strand, counting down.
TCGGTGATCCGGACAATGTGCCTGCCGATGCGTTGCGCAAAGGGGACTTGATCGTCGGGCTCATGACTGCGGACGGGAAGAAGTCGTGCGAGAATCTCGGTGAGGTTCTGCGTGCGATGGTTGCCGCCAACGGCGAGCCGGTCGAACTGGTGGTTCAGCGTCCCGCCGATCCGGACAAGCTCACCGAGGAGCAGCTCCAGGCACCCGACCCGTACACCGAAGCTACCGAGGTCACGGTCAAGGCGCAGGCGTTTTGGCTGCCACTGCCTTACAAGAGTAGGGACCGCGTCTCCGCGTCGTTCCTCGGGCTCTTGCCGCGCATGACCGTGTTGACCGTCTTGCCCGACAAGACCTTCGCCAAGGCAGGCGTCATGTCCGGCGACGTCATCACGCGGATTGGGAACCGTGACTACCCGACGTACGCCGAACTCAAGGAGTTGATCCAGGGCGGCGACGGCAAGGAGATCCCGATCGTCGTTCGGCGATCCGAAGCGGCCAATCACGGCTTGGCTGCTGAGACGGGCATGTTCTGTGTCGAGCACCGCGAAGCGCTGATCACTGCCGCATCGGAGGGTCTGGACAAGGCGCGCGGGAGGCTTGCGAGACTCGCCGCGGGGGTCGAGGGTTTGCAGGCCAAGGAGGTTCATTTCCTGGGAGAAAAGCTGGCCGGGCTCCAGACGCACGCTGACTGGCGGAAGTGGTTCGAGAATGTCGACATCCACGAGCTCGGGCCGATCAAGCCCTCGAAGCCGTTTGCACTGTTCAGCGACCCGCCGCCGACGATCGATGCACAACTCAAGTGTCTCGGCGAGGATCATCTCGTCGTCGCCGATGTGATCAAGCAGTTTGGCGATCGGAAGACGCCCGCCCATGCCGCGGGGATTCCGCGCGGCGCGGTCATCCTCTCGGTCGACGGCCAACCCGTGAAGCGCTGGCACGAACTCACGAATGCCCTACGGGCCAAGGCCGGCACGCAGGTGACACTTACCTATCGCATTATGGAGAAGGTCCACACGACGGCGATGGCCGTGCCGAACTGTCCGCAGGCTGCCCTGGGCCTCGGCACGAACGATCGCATCGTGAAGATCGACGGGAAGGACTTCGCCATGATCAAGCCGGAGGGCAAACCGGCGCGGCGGCTCAATCTGCCGGATTGGCGAGCGACCGAGTCGCTTCTGCAGGATGCGGTCGGCAAGACGGTAGAGATCGAGGCCATTCGCGCCGACGGTTCGAGCTTCGCCGGCTCGTACGCCGTGACGCCCGACGGCACCGATCCCTGGATGGACCGTGTTCGCTATCTCCCGAGAACGTTCGTTTGCTATCCGTTGCTGGAGCGACACCCGATTCGCAACCCGGCGCTCGCGTTGGTCTCGGGCGTGAAGCAGGCTCACGGCGCGACGATGCAGACGATCCAGTCTATCCGCCACATGCTCTTCACCCGAAAGGTGGGCATCAGCAAGGTCAGCGGGCCGGTCGGCATCATGCGGCTGGGCACGAAGGTCGCCGATACGGGCATGTTGAATCTGCTTTGGTTCCTGGGGCTGATCTCGGCCAACCTAGCGGTGATCAACTTCCTGCCGCTGCCGATTGTCGATGGCGGGCTGTTCCTGTTCCTACTGCTCGAGAAGATTCGCGGAGAGCCCGTGAGCATCAAGACGCAGGTAGCCACGCAACTGGTCGGCATTGCGCTGATCATCACCGTGTTCGTGCTGGTGACCTACCAGGATATCTTGAACTGGGTGACGGGGGCGTAGCGCAATGTGGCACAGGCGTCCCGCCCGTGATTCCACCGGCTCGGGCGCCGGTGCATCATCCTGACACGATGCTACGAGCAGGGTGCCATCGGCGCAACCGCCGACCGCAACGCCGGCAGGAAGTAGTCCCGTGCAATGACGTCCCAGCTCATCTGGCGGGCCAACGCATAGCCTCGCTGGATGTAGGCGGCCTTCTCATCGGGCGTGTTCGGCAGTCGCTCGACGAGTTGTCGGGCGATGTCGGCGGCGACCTTGTCCGCGAAGACCTCACGCTGCTCGCGCTTCATGTTCTTGTAGCCTTCGATGGTATCTACCTCGGCGTTGTAGGCCGTGTAGTCCGCCACGATCAGGTTGGGCGAGCCGCCGTCGCCGGCTACTTTGGCCGTGAAGGCCTCGCAGCCGCAGACCGAACTCATGACGCAGATCGCCCCGAACGACAGCGCTTCGACCTGCGCGATGCCGAACGGCTCGTAGATCGACTGGCCGAACTCGACGTCGCTGCCGCGGCGAATGTCGAGGAACCGCATATCCTCGGGCATCCTCATGCCACAGGTCAGGCGATCGAAGCCGAACTGGTTGATGAAGACGATCTTGCACTGGCGAGATCGGGCGTTGAAGGCCTGGACGTCCTGGTAGAACGCCGCCTCTCCGCCGGACAGGTCGGGCAAGCCCTCGCGATGCGCGACGGGCCAGTCCGCCGCGGCTTCCATGTGCAGGATGTTCTCGCTTCGTCGCGGTCCGCCGAGTTCCGTCGAGAGAACGAAGAGGACGGCCGTCTTTCCGGATTGCCTGAAGGCCTGCTCGACATGGCTCATGACCTTGACGTCGCGCCAAAGGCCCTTGCTCTTCGCCATGCGCGTGACGTGGGTGAACACATAGTCGGGCCGGTCGCCCAGCAGCGTTTCGGCATAGTCCTGCAATCGCCGCTTGCTCACCGCCGCGTCTTCGGCGCTGACTTCGTACGCCGGGATGCCATTGTAGACGAGCCGAATGTTACTGTCGGCCATCGCCGGTGAGAGAGACCGCAACTCGTCCACGACAAGATCGCCGACCGCCATCGTGACGTCGAGGTGACGGCTCGCATCGGCCAACGCATGGCGATAGTAGCCCGTTTGATCGCCGAACACATCGCCGATGCACAGACCCTGTTCGGACGCCATGCGCAGCACGTTGTAGAACATCGTGTCGTGGCCGGGATGCTCCTCGACGATCTTCCGTGCCGTGGGTGTCTCGTGGGCGTGATAGGCCGTCTTGAACCCCCACTCGGGATGCATCTTCGCCGCCAGCGCCGTCGGCATGCCCATGAACTCGTGCGAGATGACGAAGCAGTCGTTCTCGTCGTCGGCCATGCCAACCGCCCGAGCGACGTCGAGGCCGGGCCGCGCGAGGCGCGTGTACATCTCGTAGTCCCAACTCTCTTCGTAGGGCGCCGAGGCAAAGTCGAAGTGCTCGTACATCCAGCCCTTGAGGGCGTCGACATGCTCCCGTGCCGCGTGCTGGACGTCGATCAAGGCGACTTCCGGCCGCTCCTCGTGGCCCGTCAAGGGGTCGCGCAGCAGGCGGCGACCGTAGACGATATCCACATGGTACTTCCGCTGGATATCGTGGAAGGTCGGCGCGAGCGGATGATCGACGCGACCGTCCAGCGAGGAATACTGAACGTCCCCGCCTTCGCCGAGCCGCGATTCGACATCGCCGTCCCGGCTGAACAGCGGGCACAGCAGCAGGGTCCGCTGGACGGACGCGGCGTATTCTGAGCAGGTCAGCAGGCCCTCGAGGACCGTGCCGATGCCTCCCATCTTGTGAACGGCTTCGTGTGTGACGTGGACGATGTTCATCATGATCTTGTCTTGTCTCCCAGTATACTCTCTAGCTTCGGCGAATCGGTCTGGTGGCGTGAGCCCGTCGTCGGCGCGGCCCCCCGGTAGAGCCGGGGGCTGAGGGCGGCGCGGTCTGTCGCAGCTAGGCCGTGGGAAAGCTCGGGGCTCGGATCAGGTGCTTGGTATCAAACGCCCTTGCACGGCCTCGACGCCTCGCCTATACCAACGGGGTGATCACTTTTTCGCTTCAATCCGGCTCCAGCGGCAACGCGATCTACGTCGAGGCCGGCGATGTTCGCCTGCTGTTCGACGCCGGGATCAGCGGCAAGCAGGCCGACCTCCGCATGGCCTCGCACGGTCGGGACATCCGCGCGTGTGATGCCGTGTTCCTCTCTCACGAGCATTCGGACCACACACGCTCGGCGGGGATCTTCCAACGCAAGTTCGGCCTGCCCATCCACTGTACGGCGGGGACGAGCCGTTCGATCGGTCGGTTCATTGGCGAGGTCAGCGACGTGCGCTGCTTCGAGGCGGGTTCGTCGATTCGGTTTGGCGACGTCGAAGTTCAGACGATCCCCACGCCGCACGACGGGGTCGATTCGGTCTGTTTCATCGTTCGTCACGACGGCAAGCGCCTCGGCGTCTTGACGGATCTGGGCCATCCATTCGCGGCGTTGCGAGAGGCCGTGGCGGGCTTAGACGCCATGTACCTCGAGGCCAACTACGATCCGGACATGCTCTGGGCGGGCGATTACCCGGAACACATCAAGCACCGGATCGTCGGTGACGCCGGGCATCTGTCCAACGATGAGGCGGGGGAGTTGGCGAGCAAGCACGCAAGTCGGCGGCTGCAATGGCTGGCCATCGCCCATCTCAGCGAGAACAACAACGCCCCCGATCTCGCGATGGAGACCGTCTGCGGTCATCTTCCGGCCTCGCTGCCTGTTCATCTGGCGTCTCGTCACGAGGTCGGCGAGCTGCTCGAAGTCTGACCTTCCGTCCGACCTGGGCGGGCCGAGACACGGCTCGATTCATCCCGTCTCGCTCGTCTCTGGGCTCCCCTCCAAGGCGCAAATCCGGACCTCAAGTCGGGGGCGCATCCAACCGAAATGACAGCGCCGGAATCCTGCGCCCGTGGCGGATTCTCCGTGTGGTCCGCCGAGCCGCCGCCGCGGACGCCGACCACTGAAGGGGAGCGTGACACATGAAATCGGACTTCAAGCTCGCACCGCAATCCGCCAAACAGAGCGTCGACGCGGCCGTGCGCACGCATGCTCAGGTCGTCCTCGAGTCGACGACGTTCGGCGATGTGACGCTCAACGGCTTTCTGATCTCCGGTGACGACCGCGCCTTGCTGATGGAGGTGACGGGCGAGCCTGCCCTGGATTTCAATGAGCTCGAAGGGGTTTCGTGTCAGGGGCAGATGTACTCGGACCAACGATACCGTTTCACGACCACGATCGTGGCCGTCCCCCAATGGGGCGAGACCCGAGCCGTCGCGATCGCACGGCCCACGGCACTGGCCGTCCTGGATCGCCGGCGTTTTCTTCGGACGCGACTCGCACCCTCCACGACGGTCCTGCTGGAGTGGGGGGACGCCGACGCGCCGCACAGCCATCGCGTCAGTCTGCTGAATATCAGCGCCGACGGCATGGCCTGCCGCGTTCCCGACGATGTGATAGCCTCGGTCGACCGAAACGAGCCGATGCACATCTCGTTCGAGTTGCCGGGCGCGGAGCAGGCGTTCAGGCTGGCCGCTCGGCTGACGAATACGATTCCCAGCAGCGACGGCCGTACGGTCACCGGGTTCCAGTTTGGGACCGCCAAGCAGGATGCCAAGGCGATATCGGCCCTGCGCATCATGCTCGAAGAACGCAGCCACGCCCCCGAAGAATCGGAAGTGCCCGTATGAATAGCGATCCGTCCGTTCTGGACCCGACCGTTCACGCGCAGGTGTTGGAGTGGGCGGTGGGCAAGCGATGCGACCTCTCGGTGTCATTGGCCGTCGAAGGCGGCTGGGTGACGATGCGCTCGCGGTTTCTTCAACTCGACTGCGAGCAGGGCGTGCTGCAAATCGCCTATCCGCTGGCGCCGGAAAACGTGCCGATGCCGGAGATCGTCGCAGGCAACGAGTTGGGTCTGTCTTTCCGCAGAGGTCACAAGAAGTGTATCTTCGTCAGCCGCATGTTGATGCGGTGCGAGGCGACGGAAGAGAGTGGCGAGACCATCGATGCGCTGGTTCTCAAGACGCCCCAATGTGTTCGAGCGCTTCAACGCCGCGCCTATCAGCGTGTGACCGTGCCGGCCGGCCATTTCATCGCGGTGAAGCTCTGGGAGGGCGGTGTGCCGACGGCGAGGGACGTGGCGTGGCCGATCTGTTCGGGCCATGTGGCGAACGCGTCTCTCGGGGGGATCCTGGTGGACATCCGCGAGGACCAAAACCCCAGGCTGCAAGTCGGCGATGTCGTGGGGGTCGAGATCACCGTTCGACCGGGTGCCCCTTCGATCAGCGTGGACGCACGTTACCGGCATTGCGTTGCTGCCGAGACCGGCCGGATCGGACTCGGATTCCAGTTCGTTGGCATGGAACACGAGGGGGCGGACCGCTCGCCCATCGCGGATGTGGCGGGTTTCGTGCAGCGTCTGCGGCGTCTCACTTGATCGCCGTCGGCCTCTCGCTCATCGGGCATGGCGCACATCTTGCCGTGCTAAAGCGCCGTTTCGGCGCAGAACACTCATCGGGATAGCATGGGCGGTGGATCCGCGATATAGACGCTGCGCAAAGTCTGCGCGAAGTCGCGATAGTCGTGCGCATAAAAAGAGGGTCCGAGCTCGCCGTAACTCGGACCCTTCAAGCTAGGCTGGCCCGCCAAATAGCGGAAGACCCACAGCCTCGCGAGTGTTCATCGGCACGATTCCGGTAATGCTTGAGCTCTCTTGGCGGTACGATGATCTTCCTGCCAGACGGCCGTGAGTCCGCGCACTTATCGGAGCATCGGCGTCTCGACGGTTCCCATTCAGGCCTTGCCTGTACACTCAAGCGCAGCGAGGTTGACGCTGATGCAGGGCCAAAACACAATGCGCACGGTTTGGTTCGCGGAGACGGTCGGCTGGACCACGGGATCGATCCTCGAGGGTGAGGTCAAAAGCTTCCACATGAGCGACGCGTTCACAACCCGACGATACCTGCTCAACTTCGACACGCGGCAACTCGGCCAGGTGTTCACCGATGTACTCGTGATTGGTGGGGGGGTGGCGGGCCTGCGCGCGGCGATCGAGGTGTCGCAGGACGCCCATGTCGTCGTCACGACCAAAGACAGCTTGGCCGACAGCAATACGATGATGGCGCAAGGCGGCATCGCCGCGGTATCGGGTGAGGCTGACTCCGCCGAGTCGCATGTGGCGGACACGCTCGCCGTCGGCTGCGGGCTCAGTTGGCGCGAGACCGTTCAACGCATGGTCGCCGAGGGGCCGGCATGCGTGGAGGAACTGGTCGACTGGGGGGCTCGGTTCGATCGCGAGAACGGAACGTTCGCGTTGGGGATGGAAGGGGGCCACTCGGTTCGCCGCGTGCGACATGCCGAGGGCGATGCGACCGGGCGGGAAGTGGGTCGCGCGCTCGCGGATCGCATGAGAAAGTGCGACCGCATCCGACAGTTCGACCACTGTTTCGTGATCGATCTTGTCGTCGAGGAGGGCCGTTGCGTTGGTGCGTTGACGTACCACGAGAAGTACGGGCACCAGATCATCTGGGCCAAGCAGACTATCCTCGCTTCCGGCGGGGCGGGGCAGTTGTTTCGAGAAACGACCAACGCGCGGTCGGCGACGGCCGACGGGTTGGCCATGGCCTATCGCGCCGGCGCGCGGATGCGGGACATGGAACTCGTGCAGTTCCATCCGACCGCGCTGTACGTCGCCGGTGCCGCTCGAGCGCTGATTAGTGAGGCCGTTCGCGGCGAGGGGGCCCACCTCATCGATCGCGACGGCCATCGGTTCATGCCGGACTATCACCCGGACGCCGAACTCGCGCCGCGAGACATCGTCAGCAGGGCGATCCTCAGCCACATGGTCGAGACCTCGACGACGACGGCCTATCTGGACGTTCGGCATCTCTCTGCGGGGAAGTTCGCCAAGCGGTTTCCCAATATCGCGAAACTCTGCCGCGATTTCGACATCGATGTGAGTCGTGCCCCCATCCCCGTACGGCCCGCGGCGCATTACATCATCGGCGGCGTGGCCGTGGATGCCATGGGCCGGTCTTCGGTCGACGGCTTGTTGGCTTGCGGCGAGGCGGCTTCGACCTGCGTGCATGGCGCGAACCGTCTCGCGAGCAATTCGCTGCTCGAGGGCTTGGTTTTCGGCAAGCATGTGGGGCGATTGGCGGTCGAGTTGGCCTTGGCGGATCGCACGCCCGTGGCCATGCCGACGCTGTCGGCCGAGATTCCTGACAGCGGACGGACGGAGTTGAACCTGTCCGACGTGCGCAGCAGCCTGCGGGCCTTGTGTTGGCGCAACCTGGGCATCGATCGCACGGGCCAGCAGCTCGCTGAGACGTTGGAGATCATCGAGTTCTGGGGCCGGTATGTGATGGACAAGGTTCTCGACGATCGGCTCGGTTGGGAAACGCAGAACATGCTGACCGTCGCCCGCAATGTCGCTCAGTTTGCTCAGGCGCGCAAGGAGTCGCGCGGCGTTCACTACCGACGCGACTTTCCCGAGACGGATGACCAGTTTCGCGGGCACTTCAGCGCCGCCAGGACGGACGAATCGTCGGAACCTCGCTTCGATGTCATCGGGGCGTGAACAGAGCCGCGACCGTTAGGGAGCGACCCTCGCACGACGGGCTGGTGCATCAGGATTGAACGCGAAGCGCTCCCTTATCCCGGCGCGCCGGGACGGCTCTGATCGCTTGGTACGGCGAACAAGGTGCTGTAGGCGCTCTTGGCCTCCGGTCCCCACCTGAATGCCTCGACCGGCCGCAGGCCCGCCTCGACCAACCGCTCGAAGCAAACCGGTGTCAGCGAAGACCAGAAACCGTAGCGGCTGTTTCTCAATCGTCGCATCTCGTTCCAGTCGACGTACACAAACGTATACTGACGCTCGCGCAACCAGCGAAGCAGATCGGCGGGGGGCAGATCCGCAGCCGCCTGGGCGAACGGGTTGTTGTTGAAAACAACGCAGTAGTCGGCCCCTGGATCGAGGTAGAACCGCCGGGCATCGGCGATGACGAGCGTCTTGTGCCCATCGGCGGATAGCTTATTGAGATGGGGCACATGCCCGTGGCCCGGAAAGTCACCATCGCGCATCCATTGGGTTTGGCCAAAGGCCTTCATCTTGATGAACGCCAAGTCGGGAGCGTGGAGCGGCGACTCGGGGGACGAGAACAAGCTCCACGTCATCCATAGATTGAACGCGACGATGATGCAGAGAAAGCCATGCAGTCCGGGCCGCCGACCGGGCGTGATTCCAGTCTGCAACGCCAAGCCCATGAGTACGGCGCAGGGGACCAACACGACAATCGCGAATCGTCCGACCAGGTGCGTGGCGAGGAGCCAAGCGGCCAGCCCCACGACGATCATGCAAGCCGCGGCGAGATGGCTGGCATGAGCCGCAGCTTTGTTCTTGACCTCTCTCCGCCAGTGTGCCCACAGCATGACGAGGCAGGCCAGCAATCCGAAGCCAACGACCGGTCCGAACAGTCTCGTGGCGACCACTTCATTCCAGAGACGCCCGCACCGAGCGGCCAACGACCGATGTTCCGGAGCAGGCAAATGGCCCTCGTGCCATCGTGCCGCCCCGTCGGCACTCCAGACGCCATCGTTGGCGCCGAGGACGCTGTGAGCCAGCGGAAAGACCGGATTGCCCGTGGCGACGGTGTTCTTGATGAGCCAAGGAGCGAACGTCAGCGAGCATCCCGCGAGAAACACGAGCGGCTGCCGCAGTCGAACGGGGCGAAGACGCATCGCCGCGAGGATGATCGCAAGGCCGAGCGGCGCGCCCACGGCCACGACAGCGGTGTACTTGCAGCCGCCGGCCAGGCCGCTGAGCAGGCCGCAGACGAACAACCACACGACTGGGCGGTGGTCGTCTCGTCGGGATCGGACAAAGGCCGCCATCGCCATCGCAGCGTAGAAGACCATCGCGTTTTCCACATAGGCCACGCCGCTCAGGTAGACCAGAAACGGGCACGAAGCGGCGAGCAGCCCTGCGGCAAGGCCTGCGCCGCGGCCGCACTCTCGGCCCGCGAGCCAAACCGCACCGACGGCGAGGAAGGCCATCATCACGTTGAGCAGCTTGGCCGTGTACACGGCGTCGATCGGATCGCCGTGCAGCACCATCGTCAGCAGATAGAGCATCTCGACGTTGAACGGGAAGTTGGCGTATATGTTGTGCGGCAGGTAGGAAATGTGCCCCGCGTCGAAGTAATCGCGCGGCGCGCCGAGGTGATACTCCAGAACGTCGTAGCCGTTCCCTTCGGCAGGCCACAGAATGCCCGGCGGCATGGTGGCGGCGAGCAGTGCCAAGGCGGCGAACCCCACGACCAGCAGCCAGAGCCAAGGCGAGAATCTCGCGTCGGCTGAGATGCCTGCCGAAGAGCCGTGGGCTTCAGCCCGCGCGGCGCCGCCCTTGGCATTTACGTTTGAAGCTGGAGAGCTTTCCACGAAAACCTGTTTTAGCAATGATAGCCAACGCGGCAACCCCGCCATCGCAAAGAGTACGAGCAGCACGATCCAGAGGGTTCGATCAAGGAGGCCGAGCGTGCCCAAGCCCAGCACGAGCAATGAGAGCGTCCCGGTCCCCATCGCGGCGGCAAGAAGAAGATGCCACCGCAAGGGCACCGCGTGCAGGCCCAGCAGTCTGACGAACCAGAGCCCAACGCCGGTCGCGGCGAGGAGGATCCCGATCGAAATCGGCCCATCTCGGAGGACGACCAGCAGCGCGTCAGGCGAGAGTACACCGACAAGCGCGAGCGTTGCCCCCACGAAGATGAGGGCGATGAGTTTTCCCTGCGACCTGGGTCGTATTGTCTGGGAATGACGAGGGTTGGGTTCGTGCATCCGCGTAGTCCTGCCCCTGTGGTGAACGTCTCGACCGCGGCTTGCCGTTTGGCGCAACAGAACTACGAGAACTGCTCGCGCTCTTTCTCCCGACACTCCTCGTGCATCTTCACATAGCTGTCGTATCTCGCCGGCGAGACCGCTCCTTCGTCGAGGGCCGCCTGAATTGCACAGTTCTCCTCATGCGTATGCGAGCAATCGGTGAATCGACAGTCCGGGATCAGGTCCACAAACTCGGCGAAGTAGGCCTCGAGTTCGCTCGATCCGATCTCGGCCACGTCGAACTGACGCATGCCGGGCGTATCGACAACATACCCGCCGAACGCCCATTTCAGAAGCCCCGCTGTCGTCGTGGTGTGTCGGCCTCGCTGCAAGTCGGTCAGCGATCCGACGCGGAGAGACAGGGCCTCATCGAGCGCGTTGAGCAGAGAGCTCTTGCCGACGCCACTGGGGCCGACGAGTACGGAGGTTTGGCCCTTGAGCGCATCGCGCAGCGAGGTCAGACCCTCGCCTTGCTGCACCGACGTGAGCAATGTCGTGTACCCGATGCGTTCGTACCGCTCGCCTACCTCACGGGCGGCTCCGTCGGCGTCGAGATCCATCTTGTTGATGCAGACGATCGGTCGCATCTTGCCTTGGTGCGCGGCGACGATGTACCGGTCGATCAGGTGAGGTCGCAACGTTGGCTGATCTGCGGCGACGACGATCAGGGCGATGTCCACGTTCGCGGCCACCACTTGCACGCGCCGGTCGTATTGCCGCAATAGGGTTGTGGTCCGATCCTCGACGGCTTCGATGACGCCTTCGGGCAGGTCGCGGTCCTCGCTGACGAGTCGGCTCTGTTCGCCGGCGAGTTTGACCGCCGAGAAGCTGACACGATCTCCGACGGTCACCGGGTGCCGCCGTTGGATGAGCCGCGTCCGCAGCACCCGACGGACCGTGCAGGCCCAGAGCTGCGAACCGTCGTCCACCTCCGCGATGAGGCCGCGCATGTGGATGACGACGCCCTTGAAGAGTGTCGAGCCGTCGGATTCATCGTCGTGCTCGATGATCGTTCGTTTGCGCGACAGCGCACCCTTGGCGCGGACGTTTTCGCTCTTGTCCGCATCCTCGCCCTTGACGTTGTCGTCGCGGAAGTGTCGGCTCCACTGCGTCTGGTCGCGGACGGCCTTCTCGCGGTTCTTGCGGAAATCGACGCGGACTTTGCGACCCTTCTTGCCGCCGGCTCTTGAGGGTCGTTTCTTAGCCACCTGTCGATTCCTGCGTGGTGGGTTGGGACGTAGGGGCCGGCGGTCCCATGAAACTCGCGGCCGGCGTCGTCTGCGAGGCGGGCGTCGCACGCCGTTTCTTCATCTTGACGGCGGGTGCAGTCGCAGCGGCGCCTACGGATCGCAGCGCGATGGCCAAGGTAACGAACCGCGAGTCGCCGGACGCCGATGAACCGGGCTGCGTCGAGGACCAACCCGGGCGAACACCGGCGGCGACATCGCCCGAAACGGTCTTCCCGGTCGGATTGGAACCGGGGCTTGTCAGTCGGCCAGCTCGCCTACCGACTTGCGTGCCGGGAGCCGCCCTGACAGGGGCCTTGCCGTTCGGCTGAGCGGAGCCGGCCTGACTGTTCTCGTCAGCCTTCTCTTCGGCTTCCTCGTCCTCGTGCTGCTCGCGTTTCACCTCGGCCCGCACGGTCTTCTTCGGGGCCGAGCCTCGGGCCGTCGGCTGGGAGGGCGACGATTCCGTGTTCGCTTCTTCGGGAGACTCCTTCGCGGCGAGTCCGTCGCTCTCTTCCTCGGCGTCCACGTCGACCTCGGTCCCCGCCTCTTTGTCGTCGAAGGCCATCATGGCAGACCACGCGAGCGGGAGAACGTCGCTTGCCGCGAGTTGCGGGGCGACTTCACCGGCGACGGCATCCTGACTCACCGGCCGGTCGTTGAACGTCCACGACGCATCGACGTTGTTGCCCACGGCCCAGGTTTGCATCGAAGCGATCAGTTGCTCGGCCTCGGCGCGCGGCACATGCACAACGACCGTCGGTGTCACGGCGTCGGACTCTCCGCGTCGAGCTTCGCCCGCCGAATCCGCATCGACTTGCGAGAGGTCGTCTGAATCGTCCGCCTTGAAACTATAGAAAGACGCTTGGGACGCAATCGTGTCGGCCACGTCGATCGAAGTCAGATGCGGAATGTCGTTGAGGGCCATGTTCGCCCGAATGAAATGCGCGAGTTGAACCACGTCGGACGAACGCGGCGACTCGACGACGATCCGGTTCGACCATTCGGACATCTCGGCTTGCTGGAGTTCCGCGACGTTGAGTTTGTTTCCGGCGAGATGTAGTTCGACAGAGGCCACCTCCATAGGCGGATCGGTTTCTGCGAGGGCATCCTTCTTCGCTGCGACCATAGGTGTTAGCACAGCGTCGAGATGGTAAGACGGCTCCACTCTCGATTCGACGCTCCGCGAGGGCATAGGCTTGCCCATCCTCTCGATCGCACGGCCGCGTCGGCCTTCAAGGGGAGCCGTCGTTTTCTTCGGCCCCATCTCGGGCAGGATGACGCGATCATCGTTGTCCCGTGTCTTCGCGAGTGCCAGAAGCGGTCCGCTGGATTCGGCACCGTCGACCGTCACCTCCTTCTGCGCGAACGTCCCGACTGACGCGGGGCGATCGGCAAAATGCGGCCAGCCCACCCACGCCACCGTACACACAAGAACCACCGCCGCCACCAGCGCGAGCCGATTCGCCCACGACCATCCCACGCGAGCGGGCACGGCCATCACCGGCGCGTCGCCCAATAGCGCCTGACGCTCCAGTCGGGCATTGACCTGCTCGGCCATATCCACCGGGGCATGGCCTCGCGGCAACGCACCGACAAGCTCAGTCGTCAATCGCAGCTCATCGAGTAGGCGACGCGCCTCGGCGTCGCCACTCAGCAACCGCTCGACCTCGGCTCGATCGTCCGGCGCAAGCTCGCCATCGAGGTAGGCCGTGAGTTGTTCGAGTTGTTCGGCGTTCTGGGGGGTCATGGGCTTTCAGCGTTTCCCAACAGCGGCATCAACCTCTCCCGTAGGGCCAGTCGGGCGCGATGTAGTCTGGACTTCACCGTTCCAACCGGGACATTCAGTATGTCGGCGATCTCGCCGTATCCAAGCGACTCCAGGTCGCGCAACGTGACGATGCAGCGCTGCTCCTCGTCGAGCGTGGCCAACGCGGCCAGGACCAGCGACTGGCGCTCTTGCTCGGACGCCTGCTCAACCGGTGTCCTTTCGTCGGAATCGAGTTGATCGGCCAGCGACCGTGGCCCGCCGCCGTCGGCGTCTTCGGTCGTCGCGTCGATCGAGACGACCTTGGCTCGCGAGCGTTTCCGGCGAGCGCTGATCACGAGGTTGGCCGCGATTCGGAACAGCCATGTATAGAACCTCGCACGACCGTCGAATCGTCCGAGCGACTCGAAGGCCCTCACGAAGGCGTCCTGCGTGAAGTCCTCCGCGTCGGTCCGACTGCCGCACATCCGCCAGCAGAGGTTGAACACGCGGTCCTGAAACGCCAGCACGAGCCCATCGTAGGCCGCGAGGTCGCCCGCCCGACATCGATTGAGCAGCTCGGCCTCCTCGGAGGCCGTCAGCGAGCGATCGGCAGTGTCGGACGACGTTCTCATAAGGGTTGGACGCTTTGTGGGGGCCTCGGTTCCGCCCGTTTTCGTGGCGAGAGGCTGGAGATTCTCAGACGTTGCCGCGCGGGGCAGGCATCCGCTCGCCTTCTTGGGAGGATTGCATTGTCATCACACGCGTCGAGGGGGTCAATCCAGCCAGGGCGATTGCAGGGCGGATCGCAGACCAATCGCATTCTTGCTTTCGTGCCGTATCACCGGGTCGCTGGACCACCGCCCTCAGCCCCTGGCTCTGCCGGGGGGGCGGTTCACCGACAGATCCACTGGCGATCCCCCCCCGGCAGAGCCGGGGGCTGGGGCGGAGATCAGTCTCTCT
>CAYYPB010000006.1:0-17022 GCA_964473405.1 uncultured Planctomycetaceae bacterium | reverse complement strand
CTCTCCAGCACACCGCCGGTGTTCAGACGATATGGCCGGCGCTCCAGCAATTGCTCGGGCACCCCGGTCCCGCCGACAAACGGCTGGTACAACTCCGGCGGCTCGGCCGGTGCCGCGTTCGGAATCCAATGATCCGTCCGCGTGCAAGCCGTCGAGAACATCGCAACAGCCAGACACACCAACGCCGCAACTCGGCATCCTTGATGGCTCATTCCAGAACTCCCGCACGGTTACGCCCCTTCAAGGGGGCGTCCGTTCTCGCTACTGCGGCGCCACAAAGGCATCCTTGACCTGTCGCCGAACCGATCTCAGCGCGTCAAGTGCCTCGGCGTAGCGCCGGTATTGACCTACGTATACGGTGAACAACGATTCGCCACCCCTCGACCGAGCCTCCACCGACGCAGTCGAGTGTGAACGCTTCAACTGAGAGGCGAACTTCGACGCCGACGCCCGATCTCGAAACGCGGCACATTGGATCGCGTAGTAGTCGTGAGGCCAGTCCAGCATGCGCTGCGCGTGTTGCGCCAGGACACTGCCGGGATGTCGCCGCAAAACAGACGTGAACTCCGTCCGCGCATCGCGCCACCGTGCCTCGCGCTGCAAGCTCATGGCATAGCGATACCGCAACAAGTCGGCGGGCGGCTTGTTCGGCATCCCTCGCAGCGCCCACTCGAAGTGCATCAGCGCTTCGCGATTCTGATTCGACTCGTGCAAGATCGTGGCAATCGTCGCGTGGGCATTCGCCGTCAGGTCGTCGTGGCGCGACAGCTCGATGCACCGGCGTGCATCCGACTCGGCCCGCCGCTTGTGTGAAAGCTGCACATTGCACAACGCGCGCAGGCCATAAGCCTCCGCCGAATCGGGGTTGTCTGGATACCGCCGCAGAAAACGATTGAGCTTCGACTCGGCCGCGCGATAGCGGTTGTTGCGATAGTCGCGTTCGGCGTCGAGTACTTGGTTCATCGCGGCCTTGTCGGGGCCCGCGCAACCGCAGACTGCAGCCAGACATGCCAGCGCAGTCAGCCTGAGGCTGCGACCGACGCCCCGCCGACCCCTGGTTTCTCCCGCTCGTATCACGCGCATTCACCTCACCTGCGAAGACACACGTATTGCCGCGCGGTGCCCTCGCTCAGAGACCCTTATCGGAGCGCCCGGAGGCGGGTTTAAGTGAAAAAGGACCGCAAATATCGCTCCGCAGGGCGCAAAAACAGCGCGTCAAGCGGCTCCGGTCAGGCCCGCTCCTCCCGGCTCGACTGGTACGCGCGACGCCGAAACACCGATGCAGCAGCACACGCGCAAATCTCGCCGATCGCGACAACGGACCGATGTCGCCTTCAGATCGAGATCGCCGCCACTGCCAACACTGAAATCGAGTGACTCGCCGACAGATTTCACAGGGTGCCGTTTGACAGCACTCGGGCGACTTCTATAATCCGCATCCGGTTTCTAAATCAGGGAAGCCGCGCGCCGACGGCACTGCGCGGCACCGACCGCCCGATGCGACGGTCCGAGATAGGCGAATGCAAAGGATTGTGCTTGCCATGACGCTCGCCGCCCTCGCGGCCCTCTGCGCTCCGGCGCTGCTGCTGGCCCAGGCCGACGGCCCCACGACCGTTTCCGACCTCGATCGCCTCGAGCCGCTCCTGCCCCCCGGCATCAGCGAATTCAACCTCGAAATCTACGGAAAGTTCGCCAACACCTGGACTACCGAGGACGACACCCAGGTCGTCATGGTCCAGGGCGCCTTCTCGGCCAGACTCGGACACTACAAGCTCGTCGCCCGCGACGCCGTCGTCTGGTTCAAGTCCGTCCCATGGAACGACCGCCGGTACATCGACGCCGAGATCTTCCTCTGGCAGGGTGCCGAGATCGTTCAGCCCGGCGGTGCCGTCGAAACCGGTCCCGCCCTACTCGTCACACTCCGGACCTTCGGCAAGCCCATCATCAATATGGACAGCCGCGCGACCGTCTCCGGTGCGGATAGCCCGCTGTTCAGGGAAGCGACGCAGGCCAGACGCCTGCTCGACGCAGCCCCCGCTGGAGCCGCCGAGCAGACCGAAGAGCCTGTCCTCGCCGCCCCGACGATCGATCAGCTCCGGTTCAGCCGCCCCCGCCTCCGCAAGAAGGTGGACTTCTCGGCCGACCAGCTCTACCACGAAAAGCACGGGGACGATTCCGTCGTCATCGCGATCCAGGATGTCTTCGTCTCACAGGGTTCGCCCGCTCGCAGCGGCGAGTTCCTCGAACTTCGCGCTGATGCCGCCGTGATCTATCTCCACACGGACCAACTCGGCGGCGACATCCCGGGCCTCCTCGACGAGAGCCGAAGAGCCAAAGAAGGCCGAAAGATCAGGGATCGTGACGTGGACGACGTGCCGGACGAAGCCACCGCACGCGACGAACCCAAGGTCAGCAGTAAACAGAAAACCGACCGCGAGGCCGCCGGCCAGTGGGTCTCGGCGGTCTATCTAGAAGGCGACGTCCTCCTGACGCGCGGCCAGCGGATGATCCGCGCGTCAAAGCTCTACTACGACTTCGAGAATGACAAGGCGATCATCCTGGACGTGGTTACTCGCGCCCTGGAGCCGGCGCAAAAGCTGCCCATCTACATCCGAGCGGACATGGCTCGACAGCTCGACAGCAAACGCTACGTCGCCAACAACGCCCGGATCACGACGAGTGAGTTCCACACACCCCATGTGGCCATCGGCGCGAGCGTAGTCAACTTCGAGGACGTCACCCCGCGCGACGCATCGGGTCGGATCACGGGCGTCCAGGCCGGCACCTACAGCGCCAAGCACACGACCCTGAACATAGAAGGCTTGCCTCTGGCCTACTGGCCCTACTCCGCCGGCACGTTCTCCAGAGATACCCAGGCCCTCCGCAGTGCCAAGTTCGGCTACAACGGCGACTTCGGCGCCAACATCGAGACGAAGTGGTATCTCTTCAACCTGCTCGCACTCGAGCAGCCCGAGGGGTACGACGCCACGCTGAAGATCGACTACTTCACCGACCGGGGCCCCGCCGGCGGCATCGACCTAGACTACCAGCGTGACGACTACTTCGGCCTCGTCCGCTCGTATTACATCCACGATGACGGCGACGATGACCTCGGCCCCACACGGGGCGGGGATCCCGACACGGTCAACCGCGGCCGTTTCCTGGTGCGGCATCGCCAGTACTTCCCCGAGGCCAAGGGCTGGGAACTCTCGGTCGAAGGCTCCTACATCAGCGACGACAACTTCCTCGAATCCTACGAGCGCAACGAGTGGGAAAACGGGAAACCCAACGAGAATTCCATCTACCTCGTCAAACGGCAGGACAACTGGCAGTTCTCCGCGCTGGCCAACTGGCGCATCAGCGAGTTCCTCTCCCAGACCGAGCACCTGCCCGACACGCGATTCACCCTCATCGGCGAACCTCTCGGCGACTATGCCACGTTCTACAGCGACAACCGGCTCGGCGTCGTCCGCTACCGACACGACGAGCGGCGCCGCTACTTCAACGGCGACGGCGAGCGTCGCGACAACCTCGGTCGCACCGGCTCGGCCCTGCGCGCCGACTCGCGACAGGAAGCCCATTTCCTCGTCCCGGAGATCGGCCCGCTCAAGCTCACGCCATACGTCATGGCTCGTGGCACCGGCTGGGACAATTCACCCTCGTACTACGAAGGCGGCGGCCAGGGCCGAGGCATGGTCGGTTACGGCGTTCACGGCAACCTCATCGCCTCGCGCGTCTATGAGGACATCGAATCCGAGTTGTTCGATCTCCACCGCCTCCGACACGTGGTCAAGGCCGACGTTTCGGCGTTCAACATCCACAGCACCCTGGATTCGTCTCGCATTTCGCCCTTCGATGCCGGCGTCGAGGACATCGACGACTTCGGCGGCGTCGCCCTCGGCCTTCGCCAACGCTTCCAGACGAAGCGAGGCGGTCCCGGCCGATGGCGCACGGTGGACTGGATCACCTTCGACGTCGAAGCCGGCTTCTTCCGCAACCCCCAGGACGGCGAGGACACGCACGGCGAGTTCGCCTTCTCCCGGCCCGAAGACAGCATCACGTCCAACTATATCGCCACCAACTTCCAGTACCGCCTGAGCGACTCGACCGTCTTCATCTATGACGGTGTTTATGACACCAATCGCGGTAACATGGGCACGAGCAATGTTTCCGTCGCCGTCGAACGCGAGCCGCGGCTGGCCTACTTCGCCGGATGGCGATACATCCACGATACAAACAACAGCCTGCTCGCCTTTGGTGCCAACTATCGCCTCACGCAAAAGCACACGATCGCCTTCCGCGATCTGTACGACATCGAACGCGGCAAGAACTACTCCACCCAGGTCATCTACATCCGCAAGTGGCCCCGATGGTACACGGCCCTTTCTTTCGACGTCGATCGCCCCCTCGACGACATCGGCATCAATCTGAGCATCTGGCCCGAGGGCGCTCCCAACGTCGGCATGGGCTCCAAGCGATACACGGGGCTGGCCGACTCGGTAGGTCTCAACCTAAAATAGCCATCCGCGAAGCAATGACCCGGGAAGGACGCCGCGACCCGACGTCGAGCTGGATCATGGCTTGCCATTTGGCGAAGCCCCCGACCCAAGGAAACCAGAAATATGTCCGAAGCCCCGCCCGAAAAGGAATTGAACTTCGTCGAACAGATCGTCCAGGACGATCTCGACTCTAACAAGTGGGCGGGCAAGGTCGTGACGCGATTCCCGCCCGAACCCAACGGCTACCTGCACGTCGGGCACGCCAAGAGTATCTGCCTCAACTTCGGCCTCGCCGCCGAACATCCGGGCGGCGTGTGCAACCTGCGGTTCGACGATACCAACCCGATCAAGGAAGAAGACGAATACGTCCGCTCCATCATCGACGACATCCGATGGCTCGGTTTCCGATGGCCCGGCGCGAGCGAGACCGACCCCGCCGCCGGCGTCCTCTTTGCGTCGGACTACTTCCAGCAGTTGTACGACTGGGCCGTCGAACTGATCAAGAAGGGCAAAGCGTACGTCTGTGACCTCACGCCGGATCAGACGCGCAAGGGTCGCGGCACGCTCACAAGCCCTGGGACCAACAGCCCTCACCGCGGCCGGACCATCGACGAGAACCTCGATCTCTTCGAGCGGATGCGCAAGGGCGAGTTCCCCGACGGCACCAAGACCCTTCGCGCCAAGATCGACATGACCCACGCCAACCTCAACTTGCGAGACCCGGTCATGTACCGCATCCTCCACGCCGCGCACCATCGCACGGCGGACGCCTGGTGCATCTACCCCATGTACGATTGGGCTCACGGCAACGAAGACAGCATCGAAGGCGTCACGCACAGCATCTGCACGCTGGAGTTCGAGAATCACCGGCCGCTCTACGACTGGTTCATCGACGCTATCAATGAAGGCCGAACACCCGACGGCTCCGGCCCGTGGGGCAAGACCCTTGTTCACTCACAGCAGATCGAGTTCGCCCGACTCGAACTCACCTATACCGTCATGAGTAAGCGCAAGCTTCTCAACCTCGTCGAGGACGGCCACGTCACGGGCTGGGACGACCCACGCCTGCCGACGCTCGGCGGCCTGCGCCGTCGCGGATACACGCCCGAGTCGATTCGCGCGTTCTGCAAGGACATCGGCGTCGCCAAGTTCAGAAGCACGATCGACGTCATCCGGCTCGAAAACGCTGTCCGCGAAGACCTCAACAAGAAGGCCCCGCGCGTCATGGGCGTGCTGCGGCCGCTCAAGCTCGTGATCGACAACTATCCCGAGGGCGAGACCGAACAGCTCGACGCCATCAACAACCCGGAAGACCCGGCCGCCGGAAAACGCAAGGTGCCGTTCTCCCGCGAACTCTACATCGAACGGGGCGACTTCCTCGAAGATCCGCCTAGGAAGTTCTTCCGCCTCGCGCCAGGCCGCGAGGTGCGACTGCGCTATGCCTACTTCGTGACCTGCACCGGCGTCGTCAAGGACGACGAGACAGGCGAAGTGAAGGAGGTTCATTGCACCTACGACCCCGCCACGCGCGGCGGCGACTCGCCCGACGGTCGCAAGGTCAAGGGGACGATCCACTGGGTCTCCGCCGGCGACGCGATCTCCGCGGAGGTCCGGCTCTACGACCGGCTCTTCACCGACGAAGCCCCGGATAGCTCGAAGCACGACCAGGATTTCAAGGCGTTCCTCACCCCCGCGCCGCTCGAGTTCCGGACCGCCGCAGAGTTGGAGCCCGCCCGCGCCGCCGCCAAGTGGGGCGAGCGATTCCAGTTCGAGCGCCTGGGCTACTTCTGCGCGGACGCCGACTCGACAGACGCCAAACTCGTCTTCAATCGAACGGTCTCCCTGCGAGACAGTTGGGCGAAACTGGCGAAGAAGAAGTAGGCGGAAGAAGAAGCGCCCGCATCGCTCACCCACGAGAAAACGAAAAGACTCGGCTTGCCGTTCAGCACACACCGAGCATCGCCGAACCAGATAGTGAATGAGAGAACGACGAGAAGAACTCAGAACAACAGCCGGAACAGCAAATCCAACCGACCCGACATCACCAGGTGCCGCCCCGAAAACCGCATCACCTCCTGGATCTGGCCCCGGTAGATCGGATGATAACAATGCGACGCGCAGTGCTTGCACGAAGGCTTGTCGGGATATGGGCAGTGCATGCGTTTCACGAACGAGTGGCGGAGTAACTTCGAGCAGCCGCCGCACAATGGCTCGCAGCGAAGGTCCAGATCTCCGATGCCGAGCCCATCGAGATCGACATGCACGCGATCCGCGCCGCCGTGTTGCTGGCCGCAATACACGCCGATGAACTGCGACAGCGTGCGAAGATCCTTCGCCAGAGTCGCCGCCGAACTCGATGCTCTCGAGAGTCCTTGCATGATGACCGGTGCCACTGAGCCCCTGTCGCTCGGCCCATCAACTGGGGAGCCGATGGCCGATAAATCGACACATCCACATCCTGATCTATACATAGATCATACGCCTCGCGAACCGCCGATTCAACCCTGAGAAGCTATCAGTTATCAGCCGTCAGCTATCAGCTATCAGCCACATAGGGGACCGTGGCGGCACCGGCATCCACGGACGTCTTTGCCAGGCACGGCGCTACCTTCCAGTCGATGTTCCATGCCGCGGGGGCCCCACTGCTGAAAGCTGATAGCTGATCGCTCACTCTCCAAGCAGCGAACTCGCCACGCACGCTGTGATCGCCCCACCTGGTGGCCCACCCGTCACGGCGCGACTACGATCCCCCACGCCATCCCGGTCGGGCGGAGTCGTGAACCCGCCCTCGCGCCAGCCCGGAGAAACCGACATGCTTCCACCACAACCTGTCCGCATCATCGTGATCGCGGCATCGGCTCTTGCCCTCCTGGCCGACGTGTCGGGATGCGCCGAAAGAAACGCCGGACGCGGCCGGACCGACATCAAGAAGGACGTAGCGATGAACACACAAAAAGCCATGTTCGGAATGGGCTGCTTTTGGGGTGCCGAGGCTGTCTTCATGCAGACGCCCGGCGTCACCGACACGGCGGTCGGCTTTTCCGGCGGCGAGCTTGCGGCTCCGAGTTACAAGCAGGTCTGCACCGACACCACGGGCCATGCCGAGGTCGTTCTCGTCGAGTTCGATCCCGATCGCGTGAGCTACGAGCAGCTTCTCGATGTCTTCTGGAAGAGCCACAACCCCACGACGCTGAATCGCCAGGGGCCTGACGTCGGCGTGCAATATCGATCCGTGATCTTCACCTACGGCGAAGAGCAGACCGTCGCTGCCGACAGCTCAAGGAAGCAGCTCGAAGCCTCCGGCCGCTTCGACAAACCCATCGTCACCGAGATCAAGCCCGCCGGTGACTTCCACCGCGCCGAGGAGTACCACCAGAAGTACCTGCAGAAACACGGCAAGGCGGCTTGTCCCACGCAACCGGGGAAGTGACGCATCGCACGAGATTGGATCGGTTGGTTGATGCGCCAAACGGCAAGCTGGGGGCCGGGGTGAACACCGCTGGAGGCGACGGGACCTGCTGTTTCCGCACGGTTTCCTGGCTGGCTGCTCGCTCGGTCAGTCCACCATGCGAACGCGTTTCACAGGGGATGCTCGCCGCCGAATCGGTGCCGTTCGATCCGCACCCTTCATTGGCTTCGCCGCATCCGACTCTGATGCCTTTGGCTTCGGGGCGTTAGATCCCGGGGCGTCCGGCTCCTGTGCCGAGCGACCTTCGTTCGTATCGACCCCGTCCTGCGGGCTCACGGCCTTGGTCGTTTCCCACAGCTTCTCGATGAAGGCGTCCTTCGGCCGCAAGGCTCTCGCCCGGTTCAGGACGGCATACGCCGACGCCGGGCCGCGCGAATGGGAGAGCACGTAGCCCAGCAACGTCATCGCCTCGACATCGTTTGGATGCTTCGCCACATAGCCCTTCAATGTCGCCAGGTGTCGCGTGAAATCCGACTGGTCCGTGTAGTCTGTCCGAATGTCGTACGTACTCTGGGCAAGGATCGGTGCCAACTCGAAGCCGCGCGACAGCAGGTTCACCGCATCGGTGTATCGCCCTAGGGCGAACAGCGCATGGCCCGCATGAACGCGGGAGGCTGCATCCGCCTCGTTCAGCTTTGACGCCCCCAGCCAGGCGACGGCCGCACGACCGTAGTTGCCGGCTCGGAAGAACGACATCCCCTCGTCGAGCTTCTCGCGGTTGGCGTCGAGCA
The DNA here is from genome assembly GCA_964473405.1 of uncultured Planctomycetaceae bacterium. Taxonomy (GTDB): domain Bacteria; phylum Planctomycetota; class Phycisphaerae; order UBA1845; family UTPLA1; genus CAYYPB01. Next base: position 8,323 of record CAYYPB010000006.1, on the reverse strand, counting down.
GTCGGGCCGCTCGCTCGGCGAAGATGTAGTCGCCGTACTCGTGGTTGGCGTCGTAGTGGCCCTGCTTGTACGCATCGGTGTAGTGGTCGTCCCGATAGGAACCGTATGGGTAGCCGTAGTCGCGATCGTACCGACTCGATCTGCTGGAACCGTATCCGTAGCGGCGGCGCGGATAGTGCGAATCAAACCGACGCCGCGGGCTGTATCGACGGCGACCACGATCCCAAGAGAAACGAGAGCCGCGATAGTCGTATCGCGGGCGGAACCGCGGGCTCCAGTTGTCGGCTCGATATCTGTCCGGCGGGCAAACGTAGTGGCCGGCGCGCGATCGCAACAGACCGCGCGACCGGATGTCGCCGCGTATGCGGTCGGCATCGATCAAGTCGTTCTGCCGCCTGCGCCGGGCCTCATCGGCGGCGGAGCGCCTCGGTTTCGAGCGATCCCGTGCCCGATCGAGCCGGGAGGTGGATTGGGCCACTGCGCTGGTCGAGAACCAGGACATCACGGCGAGCATCGCCACACACCATCGCGTCATGATTGCTACTCCTGATCGACCGCCAGGGCTCGATTGCCGCCCTGCCGGGGAGACGAGACCTTCCCCCCGCTCAGGAAGACACGGTCGCCGGGCGGGGGTTGGGAGGTTGTCGTTTTTTTCGTGGCGCCGCCAAACGGCAAGCCAGAGGCGGCGCGGTGGTGCTTCTATTGCCGTATTCCCTGACCGGGGCACGGCTTGCGATCATCTCCTCATATCATAGTGTACCCATCCGGCAAGCCCCCGGCGGCAATTGAGATTGACGCCGTATCGGCTAGAATGGCGTTTCGTGACGGGTGTGTGCAAACCGAGGCAACTTCGGAGTCGATCGACCGATGAGATTCTTCCTGGATACGGCGAATGTGGACGAGATTCGAGCGGGGGCCGCCCTGGGACTCGTAGATGGCGTGACGACCAATCCCAGCCTCGTGGCCAAAGAGGGCAAGGACTTCAAGACGCTCGTCGGTGAGATCTGCGAGATCATCTCCGGCCCCGTCTCGGCCGAGGTTCTCGCTACAGAATGCGACGGCATGATGGCCGAGGCCCGAGAACTGGCCAAGATCGCCGACAACATCGTCGTCAAGCTGCCCACGACGGTCGAAGGCGTGAAGGCTTGCAAGACATGCTCGGGCGAGGGAATCAAGACGAATCTGACGCTCGTCTTTCAACCGTTGCAGGCGTTGATCGTGGCGAAGGCCGGTGCGACGTACTGCTCGCCATTCTTGGGGCGACTGGACGACATCGGTCACGACGGGATGGCGTTGATCGAGGAGATCCGCCTGATCTACGACAACTACGCCTTTGGCACCGAGATCCTGGCCGCCAGCCTGCGGCACCCGTTGCATGTGGTTCAGGCGGCGAAGGCCGGCGCCGACGTCGGAACGATTCCGTCGAAGGTCTTTCACCAGATGTTGAATCACCCGTTGACGGACTCGGGGCTGGAACGGTTCCTTGCGGATTGGAAAAAGTCGCAGGGCTGATCGTCGATTCTGCAGCGCATCCCAAAGCCCCCGGCTTTGTCGGGGGGATACTGGGTAGCACCGCATCATGGCACCGGCGCGCAGACGGTCCCGCCGGGCATATCGATCGATAACCGCCAAGCGTCAAGCGTACCGTTGTCTGCCGCTGGGAAGACGTCGGTGATAGAGATCGTCCAGTCGCCGGCGGCGGTCATGCCGTCGAAGACGCGAAGCGGCTCGTTCGGTGTGAAGTTCGGGGGCGAGCTGGGGAACACGTCCCATGGTTCGAAGCCGCATTGCTCTTGAACAGGCCCGCCGGCTCCTTCGTCGTCGAGCGTGATAGTAACGAGATCCTCACCGCAGCCGCTGTAGAGGATCGTATCGACGAGCGACACGGTCGTACCGAGATGCTCGACGGTGATTCGCAAGTCGCCGACCCAGGTGTGGGGCAGATCGAGCTGGATATTCACGTCACCGACGACGAACGCATGGCGCACGTTGATCGTGTGCGTGACGGTTTGGCTTCCGTCGATGGGAAGACCCGGCGAGGCGAGATAGAGCGCGGGAGTGCCGGCACTGCAATCCGTGGCATCGCCCAGGTAGGTTCCACCGAGGCCGAGGCAACTGCACTCCGTCCGTACGTCGCAGGTCTCGTTGGGCAAACAACACGCACCGAGCGGCGGCATCGGACAGGGGCCGATGTCCTGGCAGGATGCGACAAGACGAAAGAACGTGCCGCCTTGCGTAACGCACGCTATCTCGTCGAACTGCTCGCATTGTTCGCACAGACAGCAGAGGCCCACAGGTTGAGGGCAGAAGCCGGGCTGGCAACTCGTGCCATCCCCCTGATAGGCACCGGCCGCGGCGAGGCAATCTGACTCGGTCGCCTGGGAGCATGAGCCGTTGACCGTGCAACAGGCGCCCGTCGACGGCACCGGGCAGGGCGCTTGGGCGATCACTTCCTCTGTGAACCGTTGGATGTCGCGGGCGTCTGTGATGCCGTCGACGTTGACATCGGCGCAGGCGTTGTTGGAGCCGTCGATCAGGGCCGTAACGAATTCGTCGATGTCGCCGGCGTCGATGATGGATGATCCATCCATGTCGCCGCGACAACTGAGACAGAGACACTCGTTGGCGACGGGCAGTGTATCTGCGTCGCCCAGAAGTAGGGTTCGATAGCCCGGTTCGAGGCCGGCCAGCGATGCGCCGGCGTAGGCCGGATCGTCGCAGCCGAGCGTCGTCAAGGAAACGCGGACATTGTTGTCGATCAGATTGATGTCGGCCGGGTCGGTGGCGACGTAGCCGATGGACTGCGTTCCGGGATCATCGAGAACGAGCGTGTTGTTGCTGACAAGATTGAAGCCGCTGGCGTGGAACCTGGCGGGCGAGCGACCGATGTTGAAGATCGTGTTGCCGTCGAGCAGCACGTCGGTCGTTCCCTGATCGCAGAAGATGCCGTTGCTCTCGTTGACGCCCACGTTGGGCGGGATGTCGTGGATGAGATTACCGTGGAGGACGGTTCCGGGTTGCCGGCCGAGGGTGTAGATCCCTCCACCGTCGGAGAGCATACGCATGACGTCGTGGATGTGGTTGTACTCAATCGTGTTGCCCCAACACGGTGAGGGCGTGTCGTCCCAGATCCAGCCGACCGAAATGCCGATCTGAGGGAGGGACCGGATCAGGTTGTGGGAGATGTCGGTGTCGTTGGCGATGCCCAGCCAGATACCGACGCAACCGTGCAAGACCACGCCGCATGCCTGGACGAGGTTGTTTCGAACCACATTGCCCGACGCGGCTTGGTCGGGCCGGCTGAGCCACCACTCTTGGCCTTCAGTACTTCTGAATGGATCTTCGCCGACCATGATCCCGTTGCCGGCGATGTCGGTGACGAGGTTCCCCACACACACGCAGTTCCGGCATGATCGGCCCATCATGATCCCCCAGCCGCCGAGGTGCGCGAGGCGACCTTTGACGAAAGCGCAGCCGTCAGCCAGCTCGAACGTCACGGCCGCGGGGAACTCGTAGGGCGCTGGGTAGTCTCGCCAATCGTAGAAACCGGCCTGCCACTCCGCGTAGCCGCCGCCGGGGAGTTGCCAAGCGCAGTGTTCGAACGCGATGCCGTCGAACTTCAGGTTGGTTACGAATTGCTCGGTAGCCTCGTCGCCGCGAACGAGGAGCAGCGCGTCGGCGATTGGAGCAATGGCCTCGGCCGTGAGCAAGTCCTCACCGGGCAACGGCAGGTAGGTGAGTTGGCCGGAGGCTTCGTCCAGATACCACTCGCCCGGCGCGTCGAGCAGAGCCCGGTCGTTTTCGACGGCGTAGCGCGGATGTTGCTGCTGGCCGAATACCGAGAACGCCGGCGATGGGCCCACGGGCTCGGTGAGGGTAAGGATATTCAGCGCGTGGTCGACGTGATCCACCCGGACACGCGTGGTGTTCCAATCGTGCAGGAAGACCAGCTCCGCGCCGCTGAGATTCGTTTGCGTGGGGATGTCTCCCGCGTCGAAGGCGAAACTGAGTCGCGTGTCGGCCGGAGCGGCTGGGTCGGGGCCGGCGACGAGAAGGAACCCGGTGTTCGGATGTCGGGCCCGTTGGGCGCGCTGGTTGTTGACGAAGAGTTCTCGAAACGTCCAGGCGCCGCTCGCCACGTCGGGCAATGTCACGGCCCAGGTGCCGTCGGGCTGGGCGATCCAACCGCTGATCGCGCGGCCCCCACTGATGCGCGGCCGTTCGCCGGGATAGGCGGCATAGCTAACGGCGTATGGAGGCGTCGCGGCGTCGGCGAGGCCGAAGATGATCGGCGTTATGATCGGGTAGGTGCCGCCTCGAAGGAGGACGGTGATGTCGCCCGTGAGCCCGGCAGCGATGAGAGGCCGAACGGCATCGCGAGCCCGCGTGACAGAGGCGAAGGGCTCCGCGAGCGTACCTGGCGCCGTATCGTCTCCCCAGGGGGCGACAAAGAAGTCGGCGGATATCGGTTGAGCCTGGGACGCTGCGGCACAGCTCAGGATGGAGACGATGGCAACGAGCAGAGTGATGGCGCGACAATACATATCGCTCTCCCCCCGCAGGAGCCCGACGGGGTGTGGTCTTTCGCTCGCGCTAATGTACTGTACCAGAACGGCCGCTTCACTGGTACCTGGGTCGATAACACCCGGCAAGCCACGCTTTGGTGTCACTCTCTTCCGACGCCGTGCGCTCCCTGACGGTCGCGATTCCGATCACCACCAGGGCTGGGGGTTTGCTGCAGTTCTCGCTACGCCGATTCCTTGCGGCGTGGCGGGCGGGCGGGCATGGCCTTTTCTTCGCCTCGGACGATGGCGTCGGTGATGATGTAGTGGCCTTTGTGCTCGGGCTCGGGGAGGTCGAACATGATGTCGAGCATCAAGTCCTCGACGACCCCCCGTAGGGCGCGGGCACCGGTCTTGCGCGACAGGGCGAGCTTGGCGATTTCGCGGAGCGCGCCGTCGGTGAACTCGAGTTCGCTGCCGGCCAGCTCGAACATCTTGGCGAACTGACGACAGAGCGCGTTCTTGGGCTCCGACAACACTTGCACGAGGCTGTCTTCGTCTAACGGGCCGAGCGTCGCGAGGGCAGGGAGCCGGGCAATGAACTCGGGGATCATGCCGAACTCGATCAGGTCTTCGGGCATGACCTGATTGAGAAGCTCGAGCCGATCATTGGCCGTATCGTCCGAGGTGGTCTCGCTCTCGAAGCCGATGTTCTTCTGGCCAATGCGATGCTTGATGATCTCCTCGATGCCGGAGTAGGTGCCTGCGCAGATGAAGAGAATCTGCGAGGTATCCATCTGGATGTACTGCTGCTCGGGATGCTTGCGACCGCCCTGGGGCGGGATGTTGGCGACGGTGCCTTCGAGCATCTTGAGCAGGGCTTGCTGGACGCCTTCGCCGGAGACGTCGCGCGTGATGCTGACGTTGCCGGCGCTGCGACCGATCTTGTCGATCTCGTCGATGTAGATGATGCCGCGTTGGGCGGCCTCAAGATCGAAGTCCGCGACTTGTAGCAGGCGGAGTAGAATGTTCTCGACGTCCTCGCCGACGTAGCCGGCCTCGGTGAGCGTCGTGGCGTCGCCGATGGCGATCGGTACGTCCAGCACGCGAGCGAGGCTACGAGCGAGCAGCGTCTTTCCGGAACCGGTCGGACCGATGAGGAGGATGTTGCTCTTCTCAATCTCGACATCGTCGGGCTCGGCGCGATCGAAGTGCGTCAACCGTTGGTAGTGATTATGCACAGCGACGGAGAGGCTCTTCTTGGCGGCTTCCTGGCCGATGACGTACTTGTTGAGAAACTCCATGATCTCCCGTGGCCTGGGGATCTTGTGGAAGAGCGGCTTGAGGCCGCTGGCCTTGCGCTTTTCCTGTTGGAGGATATTCTGACAGAGGTCGACGCAGTTTTGGCAGATGTGCGAACTGTTGGGCCCTTCGACCATCGGGCCGACTTCGCGGTGGGACTTCCCGCAGAAAGTGCAGGTGCTGGATTTGCGCTTCTTGGTCGAGCCGCCCTTGGAGCCACCCTTGCCCTTGCCTGGTCCGCCGCTCTTTGATCCGGTTGTCAACCGACTGCTCTCCTGGATTGGGCCGCCGGTCTAGTGGCGGGCCTCTCGCCGTCTGTAAACGCCTTCGAGATAGGCTTGTTCGGCGTTCGATTCTAGCTTGTTGCTGGCAGTTTATCGACTCCGCTCAGTGGGGGTCTTTATTACATTTATATTCGCTATTACTCGGGGAACGCCAAATGGCAAGCCGGATCTTGGCGACACGCCGGAATGGGGCGTGTTCCCGCGGATGCTACTCTTCGTCCTGCCTGTACTGGCTGATGACCTTCTCTCGGAGCGTCTGGAACTCCTCGTCGGTGATACGACCCTCTGCCTTCAGGTCGCGCAGATGTTGCAGAGACCACTCGTCCGTAGATTGCTCGGGCGCGGCGAATGCCCAGTGACGGATGAGCCAGACGAACCCGCCCAATACGGCGACGCCGCCGATGAGCACGAGCGACCAGATGATGATGTCGCCGGTTGTCGATTGAGTTGCTGCCAGCATGGGTCTCAGAGAGACGTCTCGCAGGGGGTCGGTCGCCTCGTTCGACGACGGCGGCGGGTGGTGACGATCGCGACGCCGGCGATCAGCGCACCCAACGTCTCGATCCCGAGAACCCCACAGAACGGTAGGAGCAGCGGCGCAACGGGTGCGCCGACATAGGCGGTGCCAGTTGTGTCCACATGCTCGGCGATGAAGTCGGTCATCTCAGCGCCGCTGTCATCCTTCTTGACGCGCGACAGGATCGATGCGATGCCGTCGGGAGGAAGGCCGAAGACGGCAGCGGCGCCGACGCCGTTGGGGATCGTCCTGATCTGTGAGGAGACGGTCAGGTCGAGGTCGAACGGCTCCCCGACGATGTAGGGATACTCATAAGGCAGTTGCATGCCGGCCAGGGGAACGGACTGAACGTTGGGCAGGCCGTGGAGCCCGCCGAGGAAGTCGACGATCGGCAAGAAGGCACCTTCGAAGACGCCGGTCGCACTGGAGATCGTGGCCTTTCCGTCGGGCCCGCCGGAGAAGACGATTTCGCCTTGAAGGAGGCTCGCGGCCGTTTCGTCCTGCTGATGTTTCGAGAGATTGAGGCTGAACTTGACTTCGGTGCCGGTCAGATCCCGTGCGATGTCCTCGAACGCGATGATGAGTACACCCGACAGGACGATACGGCTCCGCGCGATGGCCGGGTCGCCGACCTTGCGATTCAGGCCGACATCGGCCGGGTGAATGACGATCGTCCTTGTTTCGTTGACGATGCCTTCGACGAACCAACTGGATGCCTGGTTCTCGGAGAAGGCCGCGAGATCGAGGCCGACGTCGTTGGGATTGTCAAGGCCCGCGAGGCTGGGGTTGTCGAAGAGTGCCAGCGCCTGGGCAGCGGCTGTGAGTTCGTGCAACTCCGAGAGGTGATCGAGCCTAGCCGTTGCGGAGGCGGGCGGTACGGCCGTGGTCAGTGGAACGATGTTCTGGGCGAAGTCGCTTTGGATCTCGGTGCCGCCGACGGATTCCACGACGTTGGCGGAGGCCGATCCGACGATGTCGGTGATCTCCGCCTGGGCGACCGGGGCGACGGCAAGTGCCACGATAAGGCCGATGACGAGCGAACGTCCGAGGCGATTGCGCATGGGGCTCCCTTTGCTTGTCGATGCGAGGAGTACAACTGGACGTGCGTGGGCCGTCACGTTACCGATCCTACCGCCATATACACTCTATCCGTTGATCGTCGAATGTCCACGCGCCGGCGGAGGGTAATCCGTATCTCCTGCTATCGAAAGGACTTATCGGTTATCTGATCCATGGGAATCCACCGGACACCTGGGGAAACCGTCGTAGGGTCGCGGGGTTGGGGTGTTCAGGCGCCTGGCCCGATAGCCGATGATGCGCGGGCGGCGTGAAGCCGAACGGTGACGATCGAGGAGAGCTTGCTGTGAATCCGATTCGAAAACGATGGACGTGCGTTTGTGTAGCGACGGTGGTTGGCTTCTGCGGGTCATGCACCGGGCTGGACTTGGGATCGGTGGCGGGCCTGCTGACGGGCAGCGGCGTGACGATCACGATTCACAATGAAACAGCGTTTGTGGCGGTGCCCGACATCCGTGCGGGGGCCAGCCGAAACCTCTTCGAAGACCTGCTCGCCGAGAGCGAGCCGCTGACTCAGTTCGGGAACGGCGGGTCAGTCGGGGCCAATCAGGCCGTGTCGTTTCGTCTCTGGTGCGATGGAGAGCTGGATAGAAGCGACTTTCGCGGGGCAGAGAGTCGCGAGGGCGGCGGGCTGTCGATCG
>CAYYPB010000005.1:0-17054 GCA_964473405.1 uncultured Planctomycetaceae bacterium | reverse complement strand
AGGCACGGGCCGAGGGCGTCGGCGAAGTCCTGGGAGAGGCGGCGGGCGGGCTTGTCGCCCTCCGCGGGCGGGCTTCTCCGCGCCGCTCACGCCGTCGTGGATTGGGAATCCGAAGTGATCTGATCGTTCGTCCGCTGCTTTGCTCAGGCCGCGCTCGTTCGCGCGAACCCCTCTGCCCAGCCCACGAATCCGTATACGCACACGATCGATCGCCTCGGACGGCAATCCGGGGCATGCCCGCGCTAACTTTTGCGGATTCGGTAGATGCAGCGCTCGTCGCCGCCGAGCAGGTGGGCCGTGCGCTCGACGCTCACGCTCAGCTTTGCGAAGGGCAGACCGTGAGGCATCGCGTAGACGCCCAGCAGCTGGTCGCCGGCCGAGCGGCGTCCGCCGAATACGCGGGCGAACGCTTTGTCGCCGGACAGCCGCTTGGCTCGGCCGAATCGGTGCCGATCGGGCACATCTGCTCCATTGTGCGTCGTCATCGCGGACCTCTGGTGCGGCCGATTCTCATGGGAAGACCCCGGCATGGCAACGTGGTGCTGTTGCTGTGCTGGCCGACGCTCCCCACGGCTGGCCAGCCGTGGGCTTTGGGCTACTCCAGCCCGAGTGAAGATCGTGCCGATGCACAGTCAACGAATATGAGTACGACCGCCGAAAAACACCACCGTGACGCGTCCGAAAACGCTCCGACACTGGCCCGCGATCTCAGCGAAGCCCGCGTGTCCGTTGTGATCCCCTCTTACAACTCGGCCTCGATCCTGCCAGACGCCATCGATTCGATCCTCGCCCAGACGCGGGCGGTCCAAGAGATCATCGTCGTGGACGACGGCAGCACCGACCCCACCGAGCGTGTCTGCAACCGATACAGCGAGAACGTACGGTACATCCGTCACACCGAGAACCGCTTCGCCTCGGCCGCTCGCAACACGGGTATCGAAGCGTCGACCGGCGATTGGCTGGCCTTCCTCGATGCGGACGACATCTGGGACAGTGAGAAACTCGAACTCCAACTCACTGCGTTGGAGCAGCAACCCGAGGCCGATTTCGCCGTGACGGCCGCCCTCGCCTGGTCCGCCTCCGACGAGACGTACCACCTCACCCGGTACGACGGCCCGTTGGATTCGGCAGCCATGCAGGCCCGACTATTGATTCGCAACATCCTCTCCGGAATCTGCTCGTCGATCTTGGTTCACCGCGACGCGCTGGCATCCATCGGCGGGTTTGCCCACGGCAAGGGGTGCGAAGACCGGCGTCTGGCCATCGACCTGCTCGAGAAACACCGCGCCGTGCTCCTCGACATGCCCCTGGTTCGGCAGCGGCCCGGTCCGGCGCACTTCACGAACCCCGAACGAATGCGAGTGGAGATGCACTCTCTCATCGAGGACTACGACGACCTGTTCGCCCGGCTGGACGGCACGGGCATCCTCAAGCGTCGCGCCTTGGCCCGCGTTCACGAACGGTCCGGCATGCACTACCTCGAAGACGGTGCGTTCGGTCCCGCCGCCAGAGACCTGGCTCGGGCCACCCTCCTGTGGCCGTTCATAGCGAATCCCTGGCGCGTCCTCATCAACGCCTGCCTGGGGCGACTGCGGCGCGACACACGGTCCTGCCCGCGCGACGCCGCTATCGACTCTCCCCAATGCCAGGCGAGGTGAGTTTGCCTCACCGCCTCGCCGCGAGGTATGATGCCGTCGCGCAAGACCCGGTGAGGCCGGGCATTTTTCCGACAGAGCAGAGGAGTCGTCATGGCAGAGCAGGGTTCTATCACCGACGCGGTCAAAGAAGAGGTAGCCGAGGTCATCAACCGGATTCGCCCGGCCATCCAGGGAGACGGCGGCGACCTCGAGCTGGTCGAAGTCTGCGATGATGGCGTCGTCAAAGTGCGAATGCACGGAGCGTGCGTCGGCTGTCCGTCGGCCTCGATCACGCTGAAGATGGGCATCGAGCGAACGGTCAAGGAGAGCGTGCCCCAAGTCACAGAGGTCCTCTGCGTCTAGGCGACGTCTCCGCGGTCGGCCTTGTTCGTGTGTTGACAGACGTGGTGCCGTACGCTAGGGTCCGCGCGTCGCGGCCCTGGTAAGCCGCCCCACAGAGACCGAATCCATGAAGACAAAGCCGAACAATCTGCCCCCCATCGCTCGGTCGAACGCGCCGATTCGCGATGGCGAGATTACGCAATGGGAGAACTCCTCGGCCTAGGCTTCGTTTTCTAAATCAGAAACGGCATGGCCCTGGAGACTTTCGAGTATCCAGGGCTTTTTTGTTTATCCCAGGTCGTATGCCAGCAATGTCAACCGAACCATTGACAACCCAACACCCGACCGACCCAGCGCCCGACCACACACTGCGCGGCGAGATGCGGGGACTCCTCATCCTCGGTGCGCCGATCATCGGGACGATGCTCTCCCGCATGGCCATGGGGTTTGTCGACTTCGTCATGGTCTCTCGGCTGGGCACGTCCGCCACGGCCGCCATCAGTCCTTCCACGCTGCTCGTCTTCACGTTCATGTCGCTCGGCATCGGCATGACCATGAGCATTCAGACGTTCGCCTCACAGGCCCTGGGCCGTGGCCAACCGCGTGAAGGGGCCGCCTACGCCTGGCAAACGTTGTACTTGGCGGTGTTCTTCATCTTGCTGTGCCCTCTCGTGAGCCTTCGCACGGAGTGGTTCTGGGGGCTGATCGGCTCGGAGCCCGAGGTCCAGGCGATCCAGACCGCCTACTGCCGCATCGCGTTCTGGGCCGTGGGCTTCTCGGTCATCTCGTTCGGCCTCGAGGGGTTCTTCAACGGCATACACAAGACGTCGGTGCCGCTGATCTCGGCCCTGGTGGCCTTGGTATTCAACGTCGTTGCCAACTGGGTTCTGATCTTCGGCAAGCTCGGATTCCCCGAGATGGGCATTCGTGGAGCCGCCTACGCAACCGTGATCGCCTGGGGTGTTCGCGCATTCATGTTGGCGCTGGTCTTTCTTTCGCTCGAGTTCCGACGGACCTACGGAACGGGCGAACAGTGGCGGCCAAGTCTCGACAAGCTTCGCGGGATCTTCTACGTCGGCGGGCCCACGGCAATCCAATGGGTGCTGGACATCGGCGCGTGGTTCGTCTTTCTCGCGGTCCTCATGAAGGACTTCGGCACCGCCGCGATGGCGGCCTCCAATACCGGCTTGCAGTACATGCACATGGCGTTCATGCCGGCCATCGGCATCGCCACCGCCCTCGGCTCGATGGTCGGCCGCGCCATCGGTCAGCGCAAGCCCGATCTGGCGATACTTCAAACACGGGCTTGCATGATCGTCACCGGCGTCTACATGGGTTCGATCGGGCTGCTATTCCTGTCGGCGCGGGGACCGTTGATGCGGCTGATCTCCGTCGTGCCGCAAACCGGGGCCAGCGATCCAGACGTCGTGGCGCTCGGGGCCAGCGTCCTTGTCTGGGCAGCGGTCTTCCAGGTGTTCGACGCCGCGGCGATCACACACATGAGCGCCCTGCGCGGTGCCGGCGACACGCGCTGGCCCGCGGTATTCATCGTGTTGAATTGTTGGATCCTGTTCATCGGCGGTGGATACCTAGCCGCCCGGTGGGCACCCGGTTGGGGCATTCACGGCCCCTGGTTGATGTGTACGCTCTACATTATCCTCTACGGCCTCGTGTTGCGGTGGCGATGGCGCCACGGCGCGTGGCGGAAGATCGATCTATTCAAAGACCAGCCGCCGGCCGAAGCGGTCGCGCAGGGAGCAGCCTGAATTCGTCGATTCGCCAAATGGCAAGCCCACGGATCGCAATCCGTGGGACTCTCACCCGGAGTCCCCGATGTTCAAAGAAGTTCCCGGCAATCTCGACTTTCCGGCAGCCGAACAGGATGTCCTCGCCTTCTGGGCCGAGCATGACATCTATGAAAAGTCCCTTGCCCTCCGAGAAGGCGGCAAGCCTTTTGTCTTTTACGAAGGTCCGCCGACAGCCAACGGCCTGCCGCATCCCGGCCACTGCCTCACGCGGGCGATCAAGGACTTGTTCCCGCGATACAAGACGATGACCGGCCACCACTGTCTGCGAAAAGGCGGCTGGGACACGCACGGGCTGCCCGTCGAGGTCGAGGTCTGCAAGGAACTGGGCATCCACTCGAAGGACGAGATCGAGACCTACGGCGTCGAGCCGTTCAACCGCAAGTGCCTCGAATCGGTCTTTCGCTATACGAAGCAGTGGGAGGAACTGACGCGGCGGCTCGGCTTCTGGGTGAATCTGGAGGAAGCCTACGTCACCTATCACAAGTCGTATGTCGAGAGCGTTTGGTGGTCCCTGAAGAAGCTGTTTGACGCCGGGCTGCTCTACAAGGGTCACAAGATCGTCTGGTGGTGGGCCCAAGGCGGCACGGCGCTGTCCGCCGGCGAGGTCGGCCAAGGCTATCGCGAGGTGGACGACCCCAGCGTGTTCGTACGGTTCCCCGTCGTCATGGACGACAAGGCGAAATCGCTGGGCCTGGATGAAGAGCCGCGGGCTTCAGCCCGCGCGGACGCACAGCCTGAAGCGAACGCCGCCCCCAAGATCAGCCTCCTAGTGTGGACCACCACCCCCTGGACGCTACCCAGCAACATGTTCGCGGCCGTACACAACGACGTGGAATACGCCCTGGTCGTCGACGAGGAAGATGGCGAACGCCTCATGTTCGCCAAGGCCCTCGTCGAGCCCATCGCCAAGAAACTCAAGGCGCAGAAGCGCTGGAAGATCGAACGCACGTTCAAGGGCAGCGAACTCGTCGGCCTGCGCTACGAGCCGCCGTTCGACTGTTTCGCCAAACGCCCCGCCGAAGGTTTCGTTCGTTCCGGCGGCGACGTCTCGCTAGCTGACTACTGTGCGCCGATGAAAGACGGCAGCAACACCCACGTCTTGTGGCGCGTACTCGCGGCCGATTTTGTCACGACCGACGCAGGCTCCGGCCTCGTTCATGAAGCACCGGCCTTCGGCGAAGTAGACTTCGATCTCTACAAGGCATACACCAACGACTTCGAGGACGCCGAGTCGGTGCCTTTGCTCTGCGCCGTCGCGCCCAATGGCAACTTCACCGACGACCTGCCCGCTTATGAGGGCCGCTGGGTCAAGGGTTGCGACAAGGACTTGTGCAAGGACTTGAAGCAGCACGGCCGACTCGTCTTTCAAGAGCAATACCGCCATGACTATCCGTTCTGCTGGCGGGCCGACCAGGATCCGCTGATCCAGTACCCCCGCAAGAGCTGGTTCATCCGCACGACACAGTTCAAGGACGACATGCTCGCAAACAACCAGTCGATCAACTGGTTGCCCGACCACATCAAGGCGGGCCGGTTCGGCAAGTTTCTCGCGTCGAACGTCGATTGGTCGCTCTCGCGCGAACGCTACTGGGGTACGCCGCTGCCGATTTGGGTTTGTCAGAACGAGTCGTGTGGGCATACCGAGGCGATTGACTCGTATGATGGGCTGCTGGCGAAGCCGGGCATCGACGGCGCGGAGGTCTGGGAGGGCGCCAAACGGCAAAGCCCCGAACTGAGCGACCATCTGAAGGTACACAAGCCCTACATCGATGCGATCACCTACGATTGCCCCAAATGCGCCGATCCGAACCCCGACCGTAAGGGAGCGGCCCGCGACGATCAGAAACGCACCGATCAGAGCCGCGACCGTCAGGGAGCGCCAGGCCGCATGCAGCGTGTCACCGAGGTCATCGACTGCTGGTATGACTCCGGCGCGATGCCGTTCGCCCAATGGGGCTTCCCGCACACAGGCCGCGAGGAGTTCGCTTCGCAGTTCCCGGCCAGCTTCATCTCCGAGGCGCTCGATCAGACGCGCGGGTGGTTCTACAGCCTGACGGCGATCAGCGTGATGCTGTTCGGGGAGCACGGAGTCGCGCGCGCGCTGTTGCCGGCGGAGGCGGGCCGCGCCACGGACCCGTCCGCGAGTGGATCAACGACAACCAAGAGTCTGAGCGCCGCGCGGCCTGAAGCCCGCGGCTCTTCCTTGGATGGCAGTGTTTCCTATCCGCATCCGTTCGAGACGTGCATCGTTCTCGGCCTGCTCATGGGCGAGGACGGGCTGAAGATGTCCAAGTCCAAGAAGAACTACAAAGACCCCAGCTACCTCTTCGAGCACGAAGGCGCCGACGCGATGCGCTGGCTGTTCTTCAGCGGTCAGACGCCCTGGACCAGCATCCGGTTCCAGGAGTCGGCCATCGCCGAAGGCCAGCGTGAGTTCCTCATCCGCTTGCACAACTGTTATAGCTTCTTCGTGATCTATTCGAACATCGACAAGTGGACGCCGGAGCACCAAGCGACCGCCGCCGACTTGAGCGATCTCGACCGGTGGATCCGCAGCGCGTTGGCCCAGTGCTGCGTACACGTCCATCGCCACATGGAGGCGTACGACAACTTCAATGCCGCCCGGGCCCTGTCGGAGTTCGTCGACGCTTTGTCCAACTGGTACGTCCGACGGAGCCGCGACCGATTCTGGCGCAGCGAGATGGATGCCGACAAGCGTGCGGCCTACACGACTTTGCACGAATGCCTCGTCACGCTGACGAAGCTCATCGCCCCGTTCACGCCGTTCATGGCCGAGTCGATGTATCAGAACCTCGTCAAGACGCACGACACGGCCGCTCCCGAAAGCGTCCACCTCTGCGACTATCCGATCACGGAGTCGAACCGCACAGACATCGAGGGCCGCGTCGACGCCGCGCTAAACGAAGAGATCAGCCTTGTGCGTCAGGTCGTCTCGTGCGGTCGCGCAGCGCGGTCGGCGGCGAAGCTCCGCACGCGACAGCCCTTGGCGGCGATCGAGCTATTCCACCGCCGCTCGGACGTTCTTCTCAAGCACGAGGACATCATCAAGGCCGAATTGAACGTCAAACGCATCGATCACGTCGGCAACGCCGAGATCGACAAGTGCGTTCACTATGAGGTTAAGCCGGATTTCAAGATCCTCGGCCCGAAGCACGGACCGTTGGCGCCGAAGATCAAGGCGGCCCTCGCGAAACACCCGGACGTCGACGGCCTCGTCAAGCAACTGGAGAAGGATGGCTCCTACACGATCGACATCGCGGGGCAAGACGTCGAGCTGACGAGCGACGAATTGCTCGTCGAGCTGCATGCCCGTGAGGGCTGGTCGGCCGCGCGAATCGGCGGTCAGGGAATCCTCGTACTCGACGCGCACATCACCGACGAACTGCGCGACGAAGGCCGCGCTCGCGATCTGGTCAACCATATCCAGCAACAGCGTAAGAAGCTGGATTTGGCGTATGACCAGCGGATCGATCTCGCGGTGGTTTCCGATGAGGAGATCGGGCGCGTCGTCAACACGTTCGCCGAGCACATCCAGGGTGAGACGTTGGCGCAGACGTTGCTCAACCGCGCGATTGCTGGAGCCGAACCGGTGACGGTCGATATCGAGGGGCATGCGGTGGAGGTCTATGTGAAGCCTGTGTAGGGGCTGCGCCAAACGGCAAGCCGCGCGGCGGCGTGGTCGCTGCTGCCGAGCGGCCCGCGACGTGTATCTTGTCGTTGCGCCGAATGGCGAGCTGTGGTTTCGCTGTCTTGCCTGTTGCGGAGAAGCTCGGTACGGGTCATCTCCGCGGTGGTCTTCGCTTGCCGCTCCATTCTCCTGTGTACGGTTTCGCGAAATCGTACACTTGCGCTGGCAATCTGGACTTGGCCGGATTCTCCTGGATGTACTCGATGGTCCGCTCGACCGCCTCGGCGTTGTCGACGAATTGCTTGTACAGATCGCGGCTCCAGATCGGATGGTCATCGGCTACGTCTTCGGACGCACGCACTGCCATCGCCGATTCCGCTTGAAGCGCGTCGATCATCGCCTCGGCCTTCTCGCGGTGCTTGCGAATCAGCAGATGGGCATGATTCGAGAGGACTGCGCAGGCGAAACAGGTATACCCACGCTCGTCCACGATCCTCCCAAATGCCTCGGCCACGGCTTGCCGTTTGGCGGCGTCGAGCCAGATCGCCTCATGCTTGAGCTTCGCCCGCGCCGCATCGTGAAACGACCGCAGTGCTTCTCTCGAAGGCTGCTTCTCTTGCCGCCCGAACTGAATCGCCCCCAGCGATCCGAGCCCTGCGGATCGCAGCTCGCAAGACAAGCTGCCACGCGGATCGTTCGAAAGCCAATGCCCATAGCCCGTGAGGATGATATGGTGCGCAATGACCATGCGACGGATGCTACTCGCCCACCAAACGGTTGCAATCCACTCGGCGTCCGTTACATTCCCGCCAAAGCGAAAGAGGCGACGCGGGCGAGCCAAGGATGATGGATCCAAGCCCAAGAACCAGGGAGAAAAGGCACAACGTGCCCGCCCCCCTCAACAGGAAACCACAAACCACCATGGCAAAACTCACCGCGAAGACCGCCGACAAACACGTTCTCTATCAGAAGTCCGTCCAATCTCCCGAGGCCGAGGTCGACTTCTGCACGCGCGTTTACCGAAAACACTATGGCGAGTACCCCAAGCTGTTCCGCGAGGACTTCTGCGGGACCGCGATGATCTCCTGCGAGTGGGTTCGGCGCAGAAAGACGAATCACGCATACGGCATCGACCTGGACAGACCGACGCTCGATTGGGGACGCGAGAACAACATCACCAAGCTCAAGCCCGACGCCGCGGAGCGCGTTCACCTCATCGAGGATGACGTGCGCAACGTCACATCACCCAAGATGCACATCGTCGGCGCGTTCAACTTCAGCTATTTCATCTTCAAAGAGCGTGCGACGCTCGTGGAGTACTTCAAGGCGGTCCGACGCTCGCTCGCTCCCAAGGGCGTGTTCATTCTCGACGCCTACGGCGGCTGGGAAGCCCAGGAAGAGATGGAAGAGAAGACCGACCACAAGGGCTTCACCTACATCTGGGACCAGGACGCCTACAACCCCATCAACGACCACGCGGTTTGCCACATCCACTTCGAGTTCCCCGACGGATCGAAGATGCGCAAGGCCTTCACCTACGATTGGCGGCTATGGACGCTCGGCGGCGTCCGGGACGCACTGATCGATGCGGGCTTCGGCTCTACCAAGGTCTATTGGGAGGGCACCGATTCCGATGGCGACGGAAACGGGGTCTATCGTGACTGCAAGAAGGCGGAGAACACGCCCGGCTGGAACGCTTACATCATCGGCTTGCCGTAAATGACTCGCAGGACCAGCGTGGATCGTCGATCCGCCAAACGGCAAGCCTGTAGGAATACCGCTGGGTTCAAACGAGTGCCGCCTCGTTTCCGCGCGACGCGTTGACCTTGCCGGCGGGCTTGGCCCCGTTGCTCGGACGTGACCCACCGCTGCCGCCCGCGACGATCTCCACCGAACCTTCCCCCAGCAGAGCCTCCACCGCCGCGACAAACTTCGGACCCGGCCGCACCCGAACCTCCGGGCCGCAACGCACCAGCGTGGTCATCTCCCCCGACCGGCGAATCCGCAAGTAGAACTCCCGATCGCCCGAATGCGAGGCACACACTTCACGAAGCCGTGAGAGCATCGCCGCGTCCATCCCCTGCGCGTCAATCTCGATGATGATGGCCTCGGCCAACTCGGCCGGTCCATCCTCCAGAAGAATCACGTCGGACACGCGCAAGGTCGGAGCCTCGCGGCGACGATCGATCGTGCCCTTCAGGAAGACGATCTTGTCCATGCCGATCCGCTCGCCGAACTTCTCGAGCTCTTCGCTATAGACAATCGCCTCCATCGAGCCGGTCAGATCCTCGATTGAAAGCACCGCCAACTTCGAGCCCGCTCGCCGACCGCTCTTGGTCGTGACGATGCGAACCTTGGAGATCATCACGCCGAGTACCGTGGTCTTCCCCTCGCTGAAACCCTCCACATCCTCGCAGCGAGCGGAGGCGTACCTCTCGAGCGTCTCGGCCTCGGCGGCCAAAGGGTGGCTCGTCACGTAGAAACCCAAGACCGATTTCTCGTGCGAGAGCATCTGGGCTTCGGTCCACTCCTCGGTGCCGATGATGTGATTCTTCGTCGAGCTGGCCTGATCGCCACCGAAGTCGCCGAACATCGTCATCTGCCCGGCAGCGCGATCCCGCTGCGTCTCGGCGCCGACTTGCAGCGCCTTGTCCAACGCGGTCACCAGGGCCTTGCGCATGGCCCCGGTCGTATCGAACGCCCCGGCCTTGACGAGCGCCTCGCAGACACCGCGATTCACGATCGTCAGATCGACGCGCTCACAAAAGTCGTATAGATCCGCGAACGGCCCACCCTTCTCGCGCTCCGCAGTGATGGAGGCGACGGCCTTCTCACCGATGCCCTTAATCGCCGCAAGCCCGAATCGCAGGAACCCGGCGCCGCCCTCGGGATGAACCGCCGTAAAGCTGACATCGCTCGAGTTGACATCCGGCGGCCGAACGTCGATCCCTAGGCGGCTGCACTCGGCGCGATACTCGACGATCTTGTCGGTATCCCCCATGTCGTAGGTCATCAGCGCGGCCATGAACTCGACGGGATAGTACGTCTTGACGAACGCCGTCTGGAACGCCACGAGGGCATAGCCCGTCGAGTGCGCCTTGTTGAACGCATACTCGCCGAAGGGCACGATCTGGTTGAAGATGTCTTCGGAGACACTCTCTCGCACACCGTGCTTCGCCGCACCCGCGACGAACGGCTCGCGCTCGGCCTCGATCAGGGCCGTCTTCTTCTTGCTGATCGCCTTGGCCAGCCGAAACGCACGCTTGCGTTCGATCCCGCCGAGCTGATTGACCAGCCGTGCGACCTGCTCCTGATAGACGATGATCCCGTAGGTTTCCGATAGCACGTCGTCCATGATCTTGTGCGGCGTGGACCAGCGATCACCGTGCTTCCGCGCGACATAGGAGTCGATGTTGACCATCGGCCCGGGTCGATACAGCGCGTTGGCCGCGATCAAATCCTCGATTCGGTTCGGTCCCATCTTCAGCAGCACACCGCGCATGCCGCCCGACTCGAACTGGAATACGCCCTTGGTCTCGCCCTTTTGGAACAGCTTGAAGACGCGCTGGTCGGTCAGGTCCAGATCCTCGAGATCGAGCGTGACGCCGTGGTTCTCCTTCACGAGCTTGCTCGCGAGCGACAGGACGCTCAGCGTTCGCAAGCCCAGAAAGTCCATCTTCAACAGCCCGACCTTCTCGACCGTCGTGCCCTCATACTGCGTCACGACCGCATCCGAACCGGCCGGCTGATACAGCGGGAGCAGATCGTCCAGCGGTTGCTCGGCGATCACCACGCCGGCCGCGTGGATGCTCGGGTTACGGGCCAAGCCCTCGACGCGCTTGCCGATATCGATGACCTTGCGGACCTGAGGGTCGTCCTCATAGAGCCGTTTCAACTTCGGCTCCTGGGCGAGTGCCTTGTCCAGCGTCATCTTCAGCTCTTCGGGAACGAGCTTCGCCAGCCGGTCGGCATCCTGCAGCGAGACGCCGAGGACGCGCGAGACATCACGAATCGCCGCCCGGGCCTTCAACGTGCCGAACGTGATGATCTGGGCGACGTGCCCATACTTCTGTCGAACGTATTGGATGACCTTGTCGCGGCCGTCCTGGCACATGTCGATGTCGATGTCCGGCATCTCGTCGCGATCCGGGTCCATGAACCGTTCGAAATACAGCCCATAGTGCAACGGGTCGGGCAGAGAGAGATACAGGCAGAAGGCCACGATCGACGAACACCCGCTGCCGCGCGCGCCGCAGGGGATCCCCTGGGCCCGGGCGTAATGCACGAAATCCCAGTTGATAAGAAAGTAGCTGCTGAACCCCTTGCTCTGAATCACTTCGAGTTCGTAGTCGATACGCTCGCGCACTTCGTCGGTGATCTCGCCGTACCGATCGGCCGCGCCGATGTACACGAGATCTCGAAGGTACTCCTCGGCGGTCTTTTCCCCGGGCGGAGGATAGACCGGCGTGTAACGCTTGTTGAAGTCCAGATCAACATTGCAGCGATCGGCGATGGTCACCGTGTTCGAGAGCGTCTCCGGCAGATTCGGAAACAACGCCGCCGTCTCTTCGGTCGACTTGAGATAGAACTGGTCGCCGTGGAACTTGAATCGATCCTCGTCACTCTGAAGCGCTCGCGTCGCGATGCAACACAGAACATCGTGGGCCTCGACATCCTCGTGCGTGAGGTAATGCACGTCGTTCGTCGCGATCATCCCGACGCCGAGGCGCCCGGCGATCTCGACCAACTCCGGATTGACGATCCGCTGATCTTCGATGCCGTGGTCCTGCAACTCAATGAAGAACCGTTCGGTGCCGAAGACCTTGAGATACCATTCAGCCGCCTCTTCGGCCGCCGACCGGTTCTTGTTCAGCAGCGTCTGGGGGATCTCCGCACCCAGGCAAGTGCTCGTGCAGATCAACCCTTCGTTGTGCGCCTCCAGAACCTCTCGGTCGATGCGAGGCTTGTGGTAGAACCCCTCGCGATAGCCGATCGACGTGAGCTTGAGCAGGTTGTGGTAGCCGACATTGTTCATCGCCAGCAGCAGCAAGTGGTACCGCGATCCCTTGCCGCGCGTCTCGCGATCGTGGCGACCGCCCGGCGCGAGATAGCTTTCCATCCCCAGGATCGGCTTGACGCCCGCCGCGACCGCGGCCTGGTAGAACTCGATCGCCCCGAACATGTTGCCATGATCGGTAATCGCCACGGCGGGCTGGCCCATCGCCTTGGCCTTGGCGATCAGCTCATCGATGCGATTCGCGCCATCGAGCAGGCTGTAGTGCGTGTGGACGTGGAGGTGAACAAAACCGGGCGTACTGGTCTCAGACGTCATACGAAAGCTGCCTCCCTGCACAAGATGGCAGCATTCTAGCACGTCACAAGCAGCGCCGCAGCCATGGACTTCGTGGCCTGTGATATTTGGCCACGGCTTGTGGACGGGCGAGCTCGAGGCGCGTTAGACTCTGGACCGGAATGGAGGACGGCGATGACCTATCACGACATCGAGATTTCGGAGCAGGGCATCGCTGCATTCTGTCGCAGGCACCATATCCGTCGGCTCTGGTTGTTCGGTTCGATCCTGCGGGACGATTTCGGGCCGGACAGCGACATCGACGTCTTGGTGGAGTTTGAGCCGGGGCGCGTGCCGGGGCTCATTCGCATGGCGGGGTTGGAGATCGAGCTGTCGGGCATCCTGGGTCGCCGGGCAGATCTGCGCACGGCGGCCGAGTTGAGCCGCCATTTCCGTCAGGACGTGCTAACCGAGGCGCAGGTGCAATATGTCGCGGCGTGATGACACGACACTTCTGCGAGACATGATCGACGCGGCCCGTACGGCGATCTCCGCGACGGACCGAAGCGATCAGGCCGCGCTGGCGGCTGACCACGTCCGGGCGCTGGGACTGGTGAAGTGCCTGGAAATCGTCGGAGAAGCGGCGGGGCAGTTAAGTGCGGACCTTCGCGAACGTCATGCCGCAATTCCGTGGGGGCAGATCATCGGTATGCGTAACCGACTGGTGCATGCCTATTTCGATATCGACTACGAGCAGGTCTGGAAGGCCCTGACGGAGGACTTGCCGCCTCTGCTCGAACAATGGGAGAGGATTCTGGCGGCCGACTCGGGGAACGGGTAGACCGAGCCTGTTCAACCGCTTCGCGGGCCCCTAGCCGCCGGCAGGGCGGGGCACGTGCCCCATCTGGGTGTCCACGGGGAGGCCAACTCATACCAAGCATGCCTCATTTGTGTCGTCAGGTGCCGATGTTGAGCTTCTTGATGTGGGAGCGGAGTGCCTGATCAAGTCGTATCATGGCGTCGATCATGGTGTCCTGTATCGTCGGCCAGCGTTCCTCCGGGTCACGGTATCCACCGTCTCCGAATCGTTTCGCGATTCGACACGCTCGCCTCGATTCAAGTCGTTCCCATTCAAGACCCGATCCGAAGATACGCTCAATCTCCTCGTGGTTCTCATGAAGCTGATCGAAGATCGCCTTGTTATCCGCCTCCGAGTCCTTCCCCCGGTCGATATAGAGTTCCACGGTCGACGCATGTTGCTTCAAGCTGTAGTTGTAGCCGAGGCCTCTCGTGCCTGCACTCGTGCCAATATAGCTCCACTCGCCGGGAGAAATGCCAGCGTGCAATTTCGTTTTTCCCTTCGCCCGTTCAAGAAGATCGTGCCAGAATCTGTGCCGGACTGCGAATCGCTCAGCCATCTTCTTCTTGGTCTTGCCGGCCTCGCGTCCTGCCTCACTGGGGCCGACGATCAGAGTCAAGAGCGGTGCCGCTGTCGAGTCATCGATGCGAATCGCCTCCACCTTCAAGAGGTAGAATGCGGCGGAACTGGATTCGTTGAGCCACGAGATCGCGTTGACGTGTTCCGGGCGAGGTTCGGCTACGATCCAGACTGCGGCCTTTGCCTCGAAGGCGGTCAGGTACGTGATGAGCTTGCCCAGATGGTCGTGGTTGCTTTTTTCGAGTTGGTTTTCGATCACCACCGTGTTGCCCGCAGCGTCTTCGGCGATCAGGTCGACGCTGAATGAGCCAGCGGATTGCTCTCGCTCTGCATTGGATAACGTGATGTCGATAACATCATTCAGCACGTCCACGTTGTCTTCAAGCCACCGGGTGAAATCGAGGGCCTCGTGTTTCCAGACTTCTCGCAATGGAACTCGCTGAATCTTGCCGATCACCGCGTGTCGCCTCCTCAGCCTTCTCGACCCATTGCTAGCGGCGAGGGCCCGATCAACGAGCGCCAACGCCCCCCTTGCGGTCTGGGCTCTGTTCGAGACGGTCACACCGCCGCGCAGACCTTCTTGGCCGCGTCGGTCAGATCGTCCGCCGCGATGAGCGCGTCGAGGTTCGCTTCTTTGAGCATGGCCCGGGCCTTTTCGACGTTCGTGCCCTCCAGCCGAACGACGACGGGCACCTTGAAGCCGATCTCCTGGGCTGCGTGGATCAGCGCGTCGGCGATCACGTCGCACTTGGCGATGCCGCCGAAGATGTTGACCAACACGCCCTTCACTTTCGCGTCGGAGAGGATGATCTTGAACGCTTCGACGGCCGCTTCGGTGGTGACGCTGCCGCCGACATCGAGGAAGTTCGCGGGCGATCCACCGTGCAGCTTGATGATGTCCATCGTACTCATGGCGAGGCCGGCCCCGTTCACCAAACAGCCGATGTTCCCGTCCAGAGCGATGTAGCTCAGGTTGTGCTCCGCCGCTCGCAACTCGTTGGCGTTCTCCTCGGCGGCATCGAACATCTCTTTGACGTCAGGGTGCCGGAAGACGGCGTTGTCGTCGAAGTTGAACTTCGCGTCGATGGCCTGAATCTCACCCGGCGAACCGTTGGCCTTCGTCAGAACAAGCGGGTTGATCTCCGCCAGGCTACAATCCTTTTCGACGAACAACTTGGCCAATGCGACCATCGTCTTCATCGCACCCTTGGCCGCGTCGCCCGTCAGCCCCAGCGCCCCGCAGAGGCGGCGCAGTTGATAGGGTTGGAGTCCGAGATGCGGATGGACCCACTCCTTGATGATCGCCTCGGGGTTCTTCGCCGCGACCTCCTCGATCTCGACGCCGCCCTCCTTTGACACCATCATGACGGGGCAACCCTTGACCCGATCCACGACCATGCCGACGTAGTATTCCTTCTCGATCTCAACGGCCGGCGCGAGGAGGATCCTCTTGACCACCACACCCTCGGGGCCCGTCTGCTTCGAGACCATCGGCTCGGCGAACATCCGCTTGCAGTTCGCTTCGATCTCCGCCACGTCGTCCGAAAGGATGACGTAGCCGGCCTTGCCGCGACCGCCCGCATGAACCTGCGCCTTGACGACCAGCCGACCGCCGCCGAGCGTCTTGACCGCGCCACGCACTTGATCGACCGAATCGATCACTTCGAACTTCGGAACGGGGGCCCCCGCGGCTTCGAGCAGTTGGCGGGCTTGGTACTCATGAACCTTCATTTGAACCGTCTCCAGAAAACCAGCGTTTCGCCGCCATGCTACGCCCCGGCCGGGCCGTCGTCCAACGAGCCCGACGCCGGCCTTCCTGTGGCACAGGGCAATCGCAAGCATGACTTTCCCCACGATCAGGTGCGGATGCCCGATCCCGGAGCCATGATAGGTTCGGCGGCGAGAATCAGAGCCCAGAACGTCAGCGACGGGTTTGGCCGTTGGCGAGACGTCGCGGAAACCCGTCGCTGACGCTCAAGGCTCTGATGACCCGATCGGCAGGGAGGATACACCGCAGCATTCTTGCGATTGCCCTGTCCTGTGGCACCGGCGTCTCGCCGGTGAGACCACAGACGGGACGCCTGTGCCACACTTTGGGTGCAGCCGACGCCCGCGATGTACTCACCTCTCGGCAATAAGCACCTTGGTCCCTGTCGCGGCAACGTCAAACAGAGCGATGACGTCATCATTCGAGAGCCGCACGCACCCCATCGACGCCGGCGTCCCCAGCTTGGCTTCGGCCGGCGTGCCGTGGATGTAGATGTACCGATCGTGCGAGTCGATGCCCTTGCCTTTGTTGAGCCCCGGCTCCAGCCCGCGCAGCCACAAGATCCGCGAGAGGACCAGATCCTTCGCGGTTTTCTCGCCAGGCTTCCACACCGCTCCCGTCGGTTTTCGACTGCTGAGGACCGCCCCCCACGAAAGCCCATCGCCAAACCGTTCGCCGACCTCGTGCCAGCCCAGCGGTGTCCGGTAGGAGTTCTCCCGACTGCCCACACCCTTGGCCGCCGTCGAACAGCGATAGACGAACCGCACGCGGCCGCCCCGAACCCCGATCAACTGCTGCCGCGCGACCGAGACCCAAAGACCCAGTTCATCCCCAACGCTCGCATCCCAGCCCGCCGCGGTGAGCAGGGCGGCGTCGGCCTCCGGCAGGATCGCATTGGGCGACAACAGTCCCTCCGCCGCCGAGGCACTCGTCTCACGACGACAGCCACAAGCCGACAGCCCCATACAAACCAAGCAAAGAAAAACAAGTTGACGACGCATCATGCGGTCCGATCCTAGCGACCGGCGCGACCGGGGACAATGGCCGGTGTGGATGCCCCCTCAACCCGGGTCCATGACAGTTCAGGCGGCTTGTGAATCGGGCAAGCGTTGCAGGGCATCG
>CAYYPB010000004.1:0-20640 GCA_964473405.1 uncultured Planctomycetaceae bacterium | reverse complement strand
GTCAACCGCGCTCGTGAGAGTGTACCTGCGAGTGCGTGTCTCATCTCACGCTCAGAGGTGTCGCAGAAGGCGCAGAGGCGGCCGTACTGGGGAGGGGCGCCCGTCGCACAACACAGAGGCCCCTGGCGATCGAGCGGGCAGCGCTCCCTTACGGTCGCGGCTCTGATCGGCACGGCCGATCGCGACCTGCGGAAGATGCCGTCTCAAGTCCAAGACGCTCTGGAGGTTGGACGCGAGAACTTCAGTCCTCGCTGCGGTGCCAAGCCGGCAACCCGCCGATGGCTTCGTCCAGTTGCAGCAATCGATCTTCCGCAGTCGTTTTCTCGTCCTCGGCGAGGAGCAGGGCCGCGCGCCGTTCGGCGGCTACGGCGCGCTGCGGCCGACCGTTGCTGCGCAGGGTCTGAGCCCAACGCCGATGGATGTCGGCGCGGAGCCGGCGGAGGCTTGCAGCCGCTTGGGGCCCGAGCGGTTTTCCTTCATCGTGGGGCCGGACGTCGGTTCGTCTTCCGAGTTTGTGGGCGAGAGACAACGCCGCAGGGTACATGCCCCGATCCACCAGGGCCCGACACCGCTGCATACAGGCGTGAAAATAGAGGCGCGTAAACGTAGCACGCCCGAGGCCCGGTCGGAGCAGTTTCAGGGCTCGATCAGGTCGGCCCGCTCGGCGATAGGCGACGGTCTGCCAGAGCTTGACCGACTCGATGAGTTGCTCGTTCGGTTCGTCGAGGAAGGCCGACAGGCCGATGCAGGCGTGGGTGAGGCGCTCCCGGGCGACGTTCGAGTCGTCGGAGGATGCCAGGGCCGAGAACATTTCCGCGAACGCGTTCAGGAGTTCGACACGATCCGAGAGTACTCGCTTGGCGTCGGCCTCTATCGCCGAATCCTCCAGGGCCTCAGCGGCACGAGCCAAGAGGATCGTTGCCCGATCGAGGATTTTCGCCATGCGCGGGCGACCGGTCTGCTCGCCGCGCAATTCCTCAGACAGCGGGCGGGCACACTCGATCACGAGCAGACATCGAGCCGCATCGAGACATGCCTCGGCCAAGGTGAGGCCCGATTGCGTGGCGTCAATGGCCGGATCCAGGGGACCGCAGGGGGTCGCCCGGCCCGTAGCGGCCTGCGTGGTGGGTGTTCTTCCCGTGCGACGGCGAGCCGATTGTGATGCGGGCGAAGTGGCTGTATCGCCTCCGACGGGCTTCGCATGGAGAAGCGTCGTGAGTAGCAGGCAGACGAGAACTGATGCAAAGAGTCGAGCCCCGACAGTGCGGAGACAGTGAAGTTGGGTGGGTCGCGGGCGACGGATCGATGGCAAGGTCGGTGCGGACACAGTGTGGGCGATTATAGATGTCGCCAACGGGCGGTCAAACCACGTCCGATCACTGGAATCGCTGCTCTCACAGGCGGGCTAAAGCCGGACGATTCCGCGGGCCGATGCACCCCGATAGGATCGGACCGCGCCGATGAGACACTTGGAAACGAGGGCATTATGACACATGGAAGACGCGGTGCCGCCGGCGGCGTTATTTGCTTCTCAGTCTGTTTGATCGTGTCGATGTTGGCCGGGTGCGGTTTCGATGGGATCGAGGCTGAACTGCCCGACCTTGTGGCCGGGCTCTCGTTCTCGGACCTCGAAGCCATCCAGAACGACGAGCGTCTGACCACCGACGAGAAGCGCGAGCAGATTCGTACGGCGGTAGGAGCGGCGGACACCGACAGCGGAGATCGGCTCGTCGAGTTTCTGCTGACGCTCACTCTACCGTAGGGGCCCGAGCGTCCGCCAAAGCGGCACGCTTGAGAACCGCACGCAATGACTGAATTGGGGGGGAGCAAGAATGAAAGCCAGAAACCAGAAACTCTGTGTATTGTTCACGGCCGCAGTCGGCGTCGGCATGACCGGCTGCTTCGGCGAGAGCATCGTCTCGGCCGGTGCCAAGGTGGCGTCGGGCCAGATTGCATCACTGACAGCGAACGAGATCATCATCCTGAACCAAACGATGGTGGATGTCTTCACGTCCCAGAATCCAGGCGTCAGCCCGCCGACCGTGACAGCTGTCCAGGCCCAGGCGCTGACGGATTTCTTCTCGGCCAACGATCTCAATACGGTCGAAGACTTCCAGACGCTCTCGGAAACGGCGCAGACCGACCCAGGCTCCATCCAGGGTCTCGATGCGCTGGCCGCCGCCTTTGCGGGCAGCGACACCGACATCGATCCGGACAACTTCGACCCAAATTCGCTGGATAGCGTCATGAACACGTTGCTTGGCGGATAAGGGATCGCGTGTAAACAACATGGACGATCATGCCCGGCGGCAAGGCCCGTCCCCTCGATACGTCACGCGGGCTTTCCGCTTGCTGGCCGGACGGAGCCGGAGCCGGCGATTGACCGGTTGATCTTGGGGTCTCCCCTGTAATGGACGTCGCCAGAGCCAGTGACGGAAGCGTCCAGGGTCTCCTTCACGGCGGTGTTGATACTGCCGGATCCGCTGACCGAGCAGTTTGCGTTGCGTGCCTGGAGGTCAAAGGCATGGACGTCGCCGTTTCCTCTCACGGTTGCCCTGAAGTCGTCGGTCGTGCCGGCGAGTTTGACGTCGCCTGAACCTCTCAGTTCCACCGAGATGCTCTTCGCGTTCAGATCGGCGATTCTCACATCGCCGCTTCCGGAGAGGATCGCGGACAGTTCGTTGGCTTTGCCGGTGACGGCGAGATCACCTGAGCCCTTGAGTTCGGCGATGAAGCGTTTCTCGTCGAGGCTGCCCACGGCTACTTCGCCGCTCCCTCGAACCGTGACAGCTCGCAGCGACGGGACGCTGATGGTGAGTTGGGGCGTGTACCTTGTGTGGAAGGACGCGTCGGTACTGACGACGAGTCGTCGATTTCGCACCTCGGTCTTGATGAGGGGAAGGATGTTGTCGTCCCCACGAAGCGTCAGCGGCGTCCGCTTGTCGATCGTGATCGTGAACTCGCCGCCGATCGAGAACTCGACTTCGTCGAACTCGGCTAGCTCGCGCGTTTCTGTCACGGTCACGCCACTGTCGGTGATCTTGCTGCACGCCGAAATCGGTGTGAGTGCGATGACTGCCAGGATCGACACGGTTGCTCTCATCATGCTCTCTATTCCTCCATCTTGGGATTGGCTGGACTCCCCGGGCTGCAACCGCCCAAGGGAGCTCGCTCGTTCCGTTTGCCGTGCGGTGAATCGGCGATTGCGCCCGGATTAATCCGGCTTGGGCAATTGCCGGTAGGCCTTGTCGCGCGACGCGTTGTTCTGTTCGTATTCGCCGAGGGCCTTCGACAGGCCGCTGCGCTGCTCGGGGTCGGCGTTTTTCAGGTACTCCATCGCGGCCTTGCGGAACTCCGGGTCGATGG
Organism: uncultured Planctomycetaceae bacterium; assembly: GCA_964473405.1. GTDB lineage: Bacteria > Planctomycetota > Phycisphaerae > UBA1845 > UTPLA1 > CAYYPB01. The sequence continues at coordinate 17,274 of CAYYPB010000004.1, read as the reverse complement.
CGTTCAGGTTGCCTGACTCCATGCCCTCGATCGCCTCGCGGATGGCGGGGAACTCCTCGAGCAGATTGGCGTCGCGGATGATCGGCCGCAGCGGGCTGTCGTCGATCTCTTCGGCAAGCCGAACGAGACCGGCGGCGAATTGATGTTGAGCGGAGTCGGCCTCGATGGACGGTTGTCGGAGGATCGACCGGGCCTGCGGCTCGACGAGGACCGCCGTCCAGCAGATCGTCAGCAGGATCAGCACGCCCTCGGCGCCGCCGATCGAGGTGCCAAACAATCTGTCTGTCGCGCGGAGGATGGGTCGCTTCATGATGAACCGGTTGCGGATGATGCGCACGGCCGTTCCGGCCGCCAGCATGGCCAACACGAACGTGGCGGCGCAGGCCAGGCCGTTGCCGATCGCGCTCGACTCACCGGCCACCATCTTGACGAGCGGATCGGCAAAGTCGGGGTGCGACGCGAGCAGGGCGAGCGTGCCCACCGATGCCGGGAGCATGACGAGCTTTCGCAGACCGCCACGCAGGAGTCCGTGTAGGGAACCGGCCCCGAGGATCGCCGCGGCGAACTGGCCCAACAGAGAATCATATTGCACGCTGAGTCCGAACCCGGCGGCGATAGCACCGACCAACAGTCCGATGGCCAGCCAGGGCTGGCCAGCCCTCGGCGTCTTGTCGAACTCGAAGTCCTCCCCGCCGTCGTTCTCGCGACGGGCAGGTTGCCTGAAATCGGGCGTCGTCGGCGGGCGATTCTTGACGCTCGGCGGGGCCATGTCGAAGAGGCCGGCCTTATCTCGTTCTTGCGGCTTGATGACTGGCGGTTTGGCGTTGAACATCTGATGGCACCTCTCGACGGTCCGGCGTTTCGGAGTCTCTCTACACTCTATCGGTTGGGCTGTCGGCTGGGAATATTCCGATCATTCAGTGTCCCACGGCCGGCCGACCGTGGGCCTCGGGCCGCTGTTCACTCACCGGGCGTGGCAGGAGACGCCGGCATTCGCTGGCGGGTTCGGTGCCTATCCGACGTTCCAGGTCTCGCCTGGCTTCATGATTCTGACCTCAATTCCAGATGGCTGAAATCCGGAAATATCGCTGGTAATGATCGGGAACGTGCCGTAGTGCATCGGGATGGCCACTTTCGCACCGATGAACTCGGCCGCGGTCGCCGCCTGCTGAGGCCCCATCGTGAAACGATCGCCGGCCGGGATGAGCGCGACGTCGGGGCGGTAGATCTCCCCGATGAGCTTCATGTCGCTAAACAGGCAGGTGTCTCCGCAGTGATAGACGGTCACACCGCCGATCTGAACCACGGCCCCGCAGGCCGGGCCCATGTAGTGCCCCTTGTAGGAGGATGAATGAAAGGCCTGCGTCAGCGCGACGTAGCCGAAGTCGGTCTCGATCTTTCCGCCGGGGTTTGCCGGCTGGAGCTTATCGGCAGCGATTCCGTGTTCGCCAAAGTAGCCGATGAGTTCGAATGCGCCGTAGATGACAGAGCCGTTCGCCTCGGCGATGGCCTGCGTGTCGCCGACGTGGTCCTCGTGGCCGTGGGTCAGCACGATGTGGCCGGCCTTGACGTCCTGCGGCTCGGTGACGGCCAGGGGGTTGCCGGTCAAGAACGGGTCGATGACCACACAGTGGTTGGCGTCTTCCAGGATGAAGCCGGCATGGCCCAGGTGGGTGAGTTTCATGGACATGATTCTGCTCCGTGGTGGCTGGCTCGGTGCGGTCCTCGCCCGTCTTCCGCATGCGGGGGGCGCGAATACGCTCGGATATCGGTCCATGATACCGATGATGCAGCCGCTCGCGAACCGACCGATCATCCTCGGAGGCGTCACCTCAGGGCGGTCGCGTTCTCGATCCTGTGCCATGTCGCCAGATCGCCGGCCTTTCCCCTAGCCCTCGGCTTTGCCGGGGGGCGGTCCGTCGACAGGGCCAGCGGCGGATTTCCCCCGGCCCCAGAGGGGATGCGGCATCCACTGAGAGGCTTCCAAGCCGCGTTTCAGCCTCTTCTTGTCGCTTGTCTCTCTCCCTGCAAGTGAAGCTGGGGTTATCCCTGGCCGATGATTCTGCGGTTCTGGACGTACAGCGTCCCGCGCGAGCGCCCTGCCTGGAGCATCCGGACACCGAACGCGGTCGTGGATCGACGGCTGTGGCCGGGGGAGTGTGAGGTTCCGATGAGCAACACGAATCCGAATCCCGAGGACATCCAGTCATTGATCGCCCAACTGTCGGCGACGGCGGCGACGATCGACAAGGACGACCTGGGCGAGCTCGCAAAGATGCACGGTTGGTCCGAGACGATCGCATCGTCCTCGAGTTCCAACGCCGAGCAACCTTGCGCCCCTATGCATGACTCTGCCTCTTCTGTGGTGACCAGCTTGGAGTCACTTATTCTCGGTGACGCGGAAGACCCGCTGGCGATGATCGCCTCGATTCAGAAGGCCGTGTCGTCGTTGGTCGATGGGGGAGATGCTTCGGCCGAATCCGAACCGCCGCCGGCCGCTCCGGTCGCCAGCGATGCCGAAGTCGCCGCGCCGTCGGACAAGGTCTTGGACGACTCGCCGCCCGAACCGGCCAAAGCAACGCCCTCGGCGGAGGAATCACCCGAACTGCCATCGGGCGACGAAGCACTCGCCGGCGATCCGGCGGAGCCGGCCTACGAGCCGGAGCCGCTGAAGATCGATCCGAAGGAGTTGGAGTTCGTTCAGGGGTTCGTGGAGGAGGCTGGCGAGCACATCGAAGCCATGGAGAGCGTGCTTCTGGAAGTGGAACGCGATCCGGATGCCACGGACAAGATCGATGATTTGTTTCGGCCGTTCCACACGATCAAGGGGATCGCCGGCTTTCTGAATCTCCGCGACATCCATTCGCTGACGCATGAGGCGGAGACGCTCCTGGATCAAGGTCGCAAGGGCAAACGTGACGTGATGGCGGGACTGATCGATGTGATCTTCGACGTCGTCGACGTGCTGAAAGTGCAGATCGGCGAGATCGCGGGATTCGTCGCGGCACCCCACGAGAACACGGTTCCTCAGCCGCCGGTCTCCGAGATGATCGGCAAGCTCCGCGACATCATCGCGGGCCGCATTCAGATCGAAGCGGGAGGCGCTTCCACTCCCCCGGCGAAGGCCGACGAAGTGGCCGAGCCACAGGCCGAAGCTCCCGTGCCGGAGGCGCGGAAGCAAGAGGCGGGAGACACGAAGGCTGGCAAGCCCGTTGCGCCCGCGGCACAGAGCGGCTCGGCGGCACCGAGTCAGACTGCCAAGGCACCGAACAAGAAACCGGACGCCCCGCGGGCGAAGACTGCGCCGGCGACGGCGGTCGTGGATCAGTCGGTCCGAATCGACACGGCGAAGCTCGATGCCCTCGTGGACATGGTCGGCGAGTTGGTGATCGCTCAAACGCAGGTGGGGGCCTCCGAGACGGTGGCAACGGACCCGAAGTTGGCGAAGGATGTCGGCCAAGCCGGCAAGATCGTGCGCGATGTGCAGGAGCTTGCGATGGCGATGCGGATGGTTCCGATTGCTTCGACGTTCCAGAAGATGGCGCGGCTCGTACGCGACGTTGCTCGAAAGGCCGGCAAGCGAGTCGAACTGCACATCTCGGGCGAAGAAACGGAACTCGACAAGAACGTGATTCAGGTGATCAGCGATCCGCTCGTCCACATGGTCCGTAATGCCGTGGACCACGGCATTGAGTTGCCCGAGCAGAGGCTGGCCGCCGGCAAGGATCCCAAGGGCAACGTGTACCTCAGTGCCTTCCACAAGGCCGGCAACATCGTCGTCGAGATTCGTGACGACGGTAAGGGCATGAGCGCCGAGGCGTTGATCAGCAAGGCGATCGAACGCGGGGTCGTTCAGCCAGGCGAGGAGCTGACGGACCAACAGGCCTACGGCCTGATCTTCGCGCCGGGTTTCTCGATGGCGGCACAGGTCACTGACATCTCGGGTCGCGGCGTCGGCATGGACGTCGTCAAGCGGAACATCGAGCAACTTCGCGGCAAAGTGGAGATCGACTCGGAAGCAGGCAACGGCAGCGTGTTCTCGATGCGTTTGCCTCTGACGCTGGCGATCATCGATGGCATGGTCGTTGAAGTAGCGAGCGAGCGGTTCATCATCCCGACGATCACGATCGAACAGACGTTGCGTCCCAAGCCCGAACAGATCACGACCGTGCAACACCGAGGCGAGCTGCTTAAGGTTCGTGGTCGCCTGATTCCGTTGATTCAGCTCGGCGAGTTGTTCGGCTTGACCGGTCGGATCGATCCGTTTGGGGCGATGGTCGTCATCACCAACGTGGATGATCGGCAGGTCGGACTGGTCGTCGAAGGGCTGCTCGGCCAACAACAAGTGGTCATCAAGACGCTCGGAGAGCGGTTCGAGAATCTCCGCGGTGTATCGGGTGCGGCGATCCTCGGCGATGGCAAGGTTGGCCTGATCCTGGAGGTCGCCGGCGTGGCGACGTTGCCCAGGTCCACGCGGACCCTCGCCGAGCGAGATGCCGAGGCCGACAAGACGAAGGATTCGGCAAGTGACGAGTCATCGGCCCGTCAGATCGACGACCAGAAGCAAGAATCAGAGTTGGCGGAGGCCTCGAGCGCCTAGAGGCGTCGGGTCCCCCTTGAACCACAAGGCGGTGCGATGGACGCGCCGGGGAATGCAGCTGGGAGGCAACCATCATGGATGCAACCATCGAATCGCCAGTCGAGGAAAACCAGAATCAGGCGATTGAAGCGGGCGAAGGCGTCGTCGAGTTGGGCGGCAAGTACCTGACCTTCCACCTGGACGGTGAGGAATACGGCGTCGAGATTCTGAAGGTTCGCGAGATCATCGGCATCATGGGCATCACGAAGGTGCCGCAGACGCCGGGCTTTGTGCAGGGCGTCATCAATTTGCGCGGCAAGGTCATCCCAGTCATCGATCTGCGTCTGAAATTCGACCTCGAGAAAGCGGAGTACGACGAGGAGACCTGCATCATCGTCGTGGACGTGGGCACAATGATGGGGATCATCGTCGACACCGTCCAGGAAGTGCATGACATTCCGGCGACGAGCATCGAGCCGGCGCCGACGCTCGGCGTTTCGGTGGATACGAGCTTCATTCTTGGCATGGGTAAGGTCAAGGAGGACGTGAAGATCCTACTTGACATCAATCGAGTGATGACATCTGACGAACTCGTGCAGATTCAGGAAGTCGCCGCCGCTCAGTGAGCCGGTTCGCGGCCGGTCGAAAGAGCGCGCCGCAGGGGGACATCCGAAAGGAAGGTCACCGTTGTCTGTCGAGCCCGGCGACAACCAAACCTCGCCCCAGCCCGACGACTCCGCGTCTGTGCCGGGTTCCGCAGCCGTCGCCGATACCATCATCCCAAACGACGGCCCACCACCTGAGCGGTTCACAGTGACGGTCTCTGACGATCATCTGCACGCCTGGATTCAACTCATCTCTTCGGACGACACCAGGCCCGTGGAGGCGAGTGCAGTGATCGCTGCACTTGAGAAGGTCCAGATCGTGAAGACGCGTGGCTTGGAATCTCGCGTCCAGGCGTTCATCGAAGCGATCAAGGATGAGGGCAAGCGATCAGAGGGGTTTCTGATTGCCGAGGGTCGTCCGGCCGTCGAGAGCAAGAACGGTGAGTTCATCTGGGACGAGTCGCTCAAGACAGCTCATACCGAGTGGCAGGAAGACGCCCAGATCGACTACTACACATTCAACTCGTTCGTCACCGTGGGCGAGGGAGCGACGATCGGGAAGATCGTCCCCCCGGCGCAAGGGGAAGATGGCGTCGATGTCCACGGCCAGATTCTCAAGCCGAAGCGGCGCCCGACAGAGGTCGAAGTCGGCAGCGATCTCCTCGTCAGCGAGGATGGGTCTGGGGCTGTGGTCGCCGAGGCTGCGGGGAAGATCACATACAGACTCGAACGACTGACGATCGACAAGGTCCTCGACATTCGCGGCGATGTCGATTTCGAGTCAGGCAGCGTTGATTCCAGCATCGACGTGAGCATCAAGGGCAGCATCCTCGACGGCTTCACGGTGAAGTCCGAACGAACCATCACGGTCGGAGCGAGGATCGGAGCGGCCACCGTTGAAGCAAAGAGTGACGTCATCGTTCGCGGCGGAATCCTAGGCCGGGGCAAAGGGACGGTGAAGGCGGGCGGTGACATCGTGGCCAAGTTTGCCGAGGAGGCGACTCTCGAGGCGGACGGCGACATCGTCATCGGCAAGGAGTTGATGAACAGCGACGTTCGCTGCCATCGCCAGGTTCTTGCCAGCCACGGTGATGTGATCGGCGGGCGAACTTTTGCCCGCGACGGCATCGAGATGGGGAAGGTTGGCAGTGATGCCGATATTCGGACCGAAATTATGGTGGGCGTCCACCCGGACGTCTACGCCGAGGCGGCCAGCATTGAAACGCCGATCGGAGCAAAGCGAGCCTTGGCGGACAAAATCCGAGCGGCCGTCGGGCCGTTGATGGCGAACCTCAAGCGTCTGCTGCCCGCTCAGAAGAAACGAGCCACGGAGTTGATGTTCCAGGCCGGCACCGCAGAGACAGAGATATCGGAAGCCGAACAGCGCCGCGATGAATTGATCGAGGTGGCCAAGGCCGAAGGTGAGCCCTTCGTCATCGTCTCAAAGACCATTCATCCTGGTGTCAGTATCCGAATTGACCGAAAGGAGACGGTGTTCAAGCGGGAACTCAAGGGGCCCGTGAGGATAGAGCGGCGAAAAGTCCGCAGCGCCACGGAGTTCGTCGCGGTCAATCAACTGACGGGTTCAGTCACGGTTCTGCCCAGCGCGGAGGCCGTTGAACAGAGCCCCAAGGAACGGGAAGAGCATCAGGCATAGCGGCCTGCGGGAAACGGCATGGAAAAGGTAGTGGACATCGCGGATTCAGCCGTTTCGGCCGATCCGAACGACACGATCATCACCTACTCGCTAGGTAGCTGCATCGGCATGACGCTCTGGGATCCAGAGACTCGCGTTGGCGGCATGATTCACTACATGCTGCCGGAGTCCTCCTTGTCGCCCGAGAAAGCGAAGCTGAAGCCGGCGATGTTCGCCGACACGGGCGTTCCGGCGCTGTTCCGAGAGGTATTCGGCTTGGGAGCGGTCAAGAAGCGGCTGATTGTCAAAGTCGCTGGCGGCGCACAGCTCCTCGATGACAACGGCACATTCAACATCGGGAAACGCAACTTCGTCATGTTGCGAAAGCTCTTCTGGAAGAACAACGTCCTGATCGACTCGGAAGACGTCGGCGGTTCCATCAGCCGGACGATCCGGCTTCACGTGGGCACGGGCAAAGTCACCCTCAAGACCCGAGACGGGGAGACTGAACTATGACGAACGTCGCGGACATTGTCGATCGCGTCGACGCGCTGCCTGCTCTGCCGGCCACGGCGTTGAAGCTGATGTCGATCATCAACGATCCACGGAGTACCGTGGAGCAGATGGTCGATACGATCAAGTACGACCAGGCGGTCACGAGCGAGGTTCTGCGTCTCTGCAATTCCGCACACTACGGATTCGGCCGGGAGGTCACGTCGCTGAATGACGCGATGACCTACCTGGGAACGGCGACCGTGCTTCAACTCGTCCTCGCGGTACATACAAGCGCTGTTCTCTCCAGCGGACAGAAAGGATACGGCCTGGATCCTGGCGCGCTGTGGCGTCACTCGGTGGCCGTTGCCTTGGCGGCGGGATTGCTCAGCAAGAAGATGCACTTGCCGAACGCCAGCTTGCTGTTCACCGCCGGGCTGCTGCACGATGTGGGCAAGGTTATTCTCAACGAGTATGTGGCGGAGGAGTTCGCTGAGATTGCCCGGATGGTGAGGGAGGAGAAGAGATCCTTCTCCGAAGCGGAACACGACGTTCTCGGATTCTCCCATCAGGAAGTCGGCGGCATCGTCGCCGAGCAGTGGAATCTTCCCAAATCGATCGTTCAGTGCATTCGGTACCACCACACACCGTGCGAACTCGAGACCCCCGATTCGCTGGTCGACGCGGTTCACTTGGCGAACTGCATCTGCCTGCTCATGGGTATCGGGCTCGGCGAGGACGGTCTCTACTGTCGGGCCGACAGCGAGGTCATCGAGCGGCGCGGCTTCAAAGAGAACGACATCGAGGAAGTGGGCGCGGACATGCTGATCGAGCTGGCTCGCGTGGAGCAAGCCAGCTCCGGTGCCGGCACGGGGGCATGAAGAACAGCATGGCGACACCCAGAAAGTCCGCGAGGCATGCCCGATCATGGGGCCGACGAGAGGCGGGAGTAGTGTGATGTCAAAGGATGTCTTGATTGTTGATGACTCGGCGACCATGCGAAAGATGATTCGCAAAGTCATGGAAATGGCCGGGCTTGATGTCGGCGAGTTCCACGAAGCCGGAAACGGCATCGAGGCACTGGCCGTACTCAGCGACTGCGAAGTGGACGCCATGATGGTGGACATCAACATGCCCACGATGAACGGCATCCAGCTTCTCGCTCGGATGAAGCAGAGCGACCAGCTGAAGGACATTCCCATCGTCATCGTTTCGACCGAGGGGAGCAAGCAACGGATTGACGACCTCATGAAGAGCGGCGCGTTCGGCTTCATTCGCAAGCCGTTTCAGCCGGAACAGCTCCGCGACATCCTCGAACCGATATTGGGAGTTAAAGAAGATGCAACAGCAGAAGTCGGCGACACTGACAGCGATCTTTTCTGACGTTCTGGCGAATCTGGCTTTCATGTTCACGGACGAGGACGACGCTGCGCTCAAATCTGATGCCGTCTGGGCCGAGGCGTCCATCGAATACCGCGGCTGTGTCAGTGGAAGACTGAACCTGGTCTATCCCAAACCGTTCTCGATCGAGTTGGCAGCCAATCTGCTGGGCACCGATCCCGACTCCGAGGATGTCGAACTGCAGGCCGAGGACGCCGTCAAAGAACTGATGAACATCATCTGCGGCCAACTCGTGACGGCCCTGCACGGCACGGAGGCGCTCTTCAATCTCTCCATTCCGCGCGTTGAGGCATTGTCGGACAAGCCCCGGTTCTCAGGCGAAGACAACGGCAATACGAGCACGCTTTGCGTCTCCGGCCGCAAGATCCAACTGAGCCTCGCTTCGCTCGGCGGAAACGCAGCAGCGGATGCCTAGGCCGACGCGCCGCCAAGAGGAATGCCATGCTTCGACAAGCTGAAGATCTCACGCGCAAGGACTACGAGTACGTGCGCCGGCTCGTGTATGCCAAGAGCGGCATCAATCTGGGCGATCAGAAGATGCAGTTGGTCAAGTCTCGTTTGGGCAAGCGCGTGCGCGAAGGTGGGCACGACTCCTTCAAGGCGTACTTCAAGCACGTCGAGGCGGATCAGACGGGCGAGGAACTCAGCGTCCTGCTGGACTCCATCTCCACGAACACGACGCACCTCTTCCGGGAGGCCCAGCATTTCAAGCTTCTGAGCGAGTTGATTCACACTTGGGCGGACGAAGGAAGATGGAAGGCGTCGGGCGAAGCGGTTCGCATTTGGAGCGCGGGCTGTTCGAGCGGAGAGGAACCCTACTCCATCGTCATGGAAGCCCATGAAGCACTCCGCCGGCATCCAGGGCTGGGACTGAAGATCCTGGCGACCGACCTGTCGGTGCAGATGCTCAGCCAGGCGAAGCTGGGTGAGTTCGAGAACCATCGTGTTGGAACGGTCCCGCCGCAGTACAAGAAGCAATACATGCGACCGAAGGGCAAGAACCCTTCGATACTGCAGGTCGTGCCCGAACTGCGGAGGAAGATCAAGTTCGCTCGGTTCAACCTGATGTCGCCGAGGTTCCCGTTCAAGAACGGATTCGACGTCATCTTCTGCCGTAACGTGATGATCTACTTCGACAAGAAAACGCAGCAGACGCTCGTTAACAAGTATGCACAACATCTCAACCCCGGCGGCTACCTCATGATCGGGCACTCCGAGAGCCTCAGCGGCGTGGAGCATCCGCTGACGTACGTGCAGCCGACGGTGTACCGAAAAGACTAGCCACCGGGCGTGTCGAGGTTGCGAGCAAGGCCCACCCAGAAAGAGCGTCACATGTGGCACGTTGGTCCAATCAAGGTTCTGCTCGTTGACGACTCGCCCACCGTTCGCTCCATCCTGACGCGCGTTCTCTCGGACGAGAGCGATATCCGGGTCGTCGGCGGCGCGAAGGATCCCTTCGAAGCCCGAGATCTTATCATCGAACATCGCCCCGACGTGATCATCCTCGACATCGAGATGCCGCGCATGGACGGGTTGACCTTCCTGAAGAAACTCCGGGCACACTACCCCGTCCCGGTGATCATGTGCAGCGGCGTGGCACCGGCCAACAGCCAGGCCGCGCTCGATGCGATCGAGTTTGGCGCGATTGACCTGGTGGCCAAGCCGAAGGCCGGCGGCTCGGCGGCGCTGGCGCGTCTTGGAGAAGTGCTGGCGGACAAGATCCGCGCCGCGGCAGTTGCCTTGCCACCGCGACCGCCCGAGATCAAGATCAACCGCCGCACGCCCAGTTCGTTCGTTGGTGCCGGTCTCGATCCGAAGCGATACATCGTGGCGATTGGTGCTTCGACGGGTGGCACGCAAGCCATCCAGGATGTCTTGTCCAAGTTCCCCGCAGACTGCCCGCCCGTCGTGATGGTGCAACACATGCCCGTGGGTTTCACATCCTCATTCGCCGACCGCTTGAACGAGCAGTGTGCATTGACCGTCACCGAGGCCGTGGACGGCCAAGTGCTAGAGCCGGGGCTCGCGCTGCTAGCGAGAGGCGACGCGCAGATGCGGGTTCGCTTCACTGGCGACCGGTGGCGTGCTGTTTATGGCGAGACCGATCCCGTGAATCGCCATTGTCCGAGTGTCGACGTGCTCTTCGACTCAATCGCTGAAGCCCGTTGGTCCGGCCGGCCGGTCGGCGTCATCCTGACCGGCATGGGTGGCGATGGGGCGAAGGGGCTGCTGAATATGCGCCGAGCCGGTGCCCTGACGGTCGGGCAGGATCAGCGAAGCTGTGTGGTCTATGGAATGCCCAAAGTTGCGGCCGATCTCGGCGCCGTCGAACACGTGACGCGGCCCCGCGATGTGCCCCGGACCATTATGGCGGCTCTCAAACGCGGGGCTGAGGTTGCGGCCAGGTAGCGATGCATCGCCCCGGGTGTGGCCCTGGCGCGCCCGCTGCGAGGCGTTCCAGGCCGGACCGCGCGGTTTTGATCGAGGCAGCGAACAGGAATCGCCGTACGGGCGTACCATTTCGGCTTGGCATCCCTCATAATGGGGTCAGCAGGCAGGGGCCGGCGGCGGCACAGGATCGGTCGCTCCGGAGAACGTGGAACTGCGCCGGGCTCCAGGGCCCTTGGCGGGAGTGCAACAGCATGTGCGGCATTGTGGCATATACGGGGTTTCGTGAGGCGCGGCCTGTTCTGCTCGAAGGCATCAAGCGACTCGAGTATCGAGGCTACGACTCGTCGGGCATCGCCCTTCAGCAGGCGGGCAAGCTCCGCGTCGAGAAGGCTGCGGGGCGAATCTCCGTTCTCGAGGGAAAGCTCGTTGAGGAGCAGATGCACGGCACGTGCGGCATGGCCCACACGCGATGGGCGACGCACGGTGCGCCGAACGACGACAATGCCCATCCCCATGTGGACAAGACCGGCCGCATCGCCCTCGTACACAACGGTATCATCGAGAACTACCAGACGCTGCGAACCTATCTCCAGCATCGCGGCGTCGAGTTCACGAGCGACACGGATACGGAAGTTCTCGTTCAACTCATCGGCCACTTCTACAAGGACGACATCGAAGCGGCCGTCCGCGTGGCGTTGAGAGACGTTCGCGGAACCTACGGCATCGCCGTGATCTGTGCCGACGAGCCAGGTCGCCTGATCGCTGCTCGCAAAGGAAGTCCGCTGATCGTCGGCGTGGGGGATGACGAGTACATCGTCGCCTCGGATGCCGCCGCGATCGTTCAGCACACGACGCAGGTTCTGTATCTCTCCGATGGCGAGATGGCGACCATTTGGGAAGACGGATTCCGCACGACGACGCTCGACGCGATGCCCGTGACGAAGGAACTCACCGAGCTGGAGATGTCCCTGGAGGACATCGAGCTGGGTTCGTACGAGCATTTCATGCTCAAGGAGATCTTCGAGCAACCCAAGGCGATGGAAGACTGCATGCGCGGCCGCGTCAACACGGAAGAAGGTCGCGTGTTCCTGGGTGGCCTGGGCAACATCACCCGCGAACTCGCTCGGACGAAGCGGATTGTCATCTCCGCGTGCGGCACGGCCTGGCACGCGGGGCTCGTCGGCGAGTATCTCTTCGAGGACTTGGCCCGCCTGCCGACCGAGGTCGAGTACGCGTCGGAGTTTCGCTATCGCAACCCGATCATGGACGATGGCACGGTCCTTATCTCGATGAGCCAGTCGGGCGAAACGGCCGACACGCTCGCAGCCCTGCGCGAGGCGCGCGAAAAGGGGGCGCTCGTTTTGGGCGTCGTCAACGCGGTCGGCTCGACCATCGCCCGCGAAACCGATGCCGGCATCTACCTTCACGTCGGCCCCGAGATCGGGGTGGCCAGTACGAAGGCCTACCTGGGACAAGTGCTGGTGCTGACGATGATGGCACTCCACCTGGGGCGTCGCCGCAGTCTCTCGCAGGCCCAGCTCGATGAGTACCTCACTGCGCTTCGGGGCATTCCCGAGAAGATCAGCACCATCACGGCTCAGAGTGACGCGATTCGCGAGGTCGCCGACCGCTTCAAGGACGCCGAGAACTGGTTGTATCTCGGTCGCGGCTACAACTATCCCACGGCCCTCGAAGGCGCGCTGAAGCTCAAGGAAATCTCTTACATCCACGCCGAGGGTATGCCGGCGGCGGAGATGAAGCACGGGCCGATCGCCCTGATTACCAAGGACATGCCCGTCGTGTTCGTCGCGACCAAGGGTACGCAGTACGAGAAGGTGATCAGCAACATCGAAGAAGTCCGCGCGCGGTCGGGCCGCGTCATCGCCGTCGCGACGGAAGGCGACACGGACATCACCTCATTGGCCGAGCACGTGTTCTATGTGCCCGACGTGCCCGAGCCGTTGCAGCCGCTCGTGACGATCGTTCCGCTACAACTCCTCGCCTATCACGCAGCCGTCCTGCGAGGCTGCGACGTGGACAAGCCCCGCAACCTCGCCAAATCCGTGACAGTCGAGTAGGCCAGCTGAGCCGCCTTGACAGGCTGTTCGACGCGAGCTAAACTCCGCTGTGGAGGCGTCGTGGTGTCCTCGGGTCAAGCATTTTGGCAGAAGAAAGGCGCGTCGGGTACTCGCAAGAAGCGAGGAGTACAGGCATCCGCCTCATCTCGCGGAACAGCTAGGCTGCTCGTCATCTTTGCGCTCGGCGTTGGTGTTGCGTTCAGCGGCATTTCCGCATTTCCACATTTCAATCCAGATGTTGCAGAGATTCAGCCGGCCGCATCCACGCAGCCGCAATCGCACTACGCCCTGTTGGCAATGAAGCCGGAGCAGCTCGGCCAAGTCGACTTCGCCTTGATGAATCTGCTTTGCGCAGGGGGACTGCCGGGCTCGGAGAATCTGGACATCCGCGCGACACTCGCCAAGCTCGACGAATGGGCGGCGAAGGTGAAATCCGAGACCGAACGGCATCTGTACCGCGTCACTGATCCGCGCTACGCCGAGCACTACGACCGCTCGGAGGCCCGGCTGCGGGCGGAGTTCATCGTCCAGGTCTTGCAGGAGGACTGCGGCGTCCACTACAACGAAGCTCGCATCGACAACCCCGACTTCCGAAACGCGCAGGACATTTTCATTCATGGCATGATCGGTAATGACAACGGAGGAACCTGCGCGTCGATGCCCATTCTGTACACTGCGATCGGGCGGAGGCTCGGTTACCCGATGAAACTCGTGCTGGCGCGAGAACACATCTTCTGCCGTTGGGACGACGGGGGGGAGCGTTTCAACATCGAGGGTGCCACGAACGGCGGCGTAGATTACTTCCCCGATGACCACTATCGGCGCTGGCCCAAGCGGATCAGCGATGAGGCGGTCGAGAGCGGTGAGTTCCTCAAGTCGTTGACGCCGTCGGAGGAGTTGTCGGTCTTCCTCTTCAACCGGGGCATTTGCTGCCACAAGAATGGCCAGCTGCCCCAAGCGCGGGTTGCCTTCGCCGAGGCCGCGAGACTCAGACCGCAGGGCCGCAACGAGCGGAACGCCCTGTTCGCCGTGGTCGTCGGCCAAGGGGGCTCCCGGCGGCCCCAGCGCGACCTGTCGAAGATCATCCTGCAGGGGAATCCAAGAGACCCGACCCCGAGCGTACCCACGCCCAGAGTGCCATGAAAGGGGAGTACATCATGCAACGTCGCAGTGCAGTCATGTTCGTAGCAGCCGTCATCGTTTCGTTCCTCTTTGTCGATGCCGCATCGGCGTACTACAACCCGAGAACGGGGCGGTTCATCAACCGAGATCCGATCAACGAGTCTGGGGCAATGTTGGTTGGGGCTGTGGCGCAGGCGCGCCGTCTCGGCGAGACCCAGTTCATTCCTCGCGATGTTGCATCGAGCGAAGAACCCAATCCATACGCGTATGTGTACAATGAGCCCATCGGCGACGTCGATCCGCTTGGTCTCTGTTGTGACAAGAAAGACTGCAACAAGAAGCTTCAGGGGGCGCTTCAGGATCCGCGCATCAAGAAGATGATCAAGGATGCCAAGAAGCTCAAGCACTGGTGGGGTGCGCCTTGCTTTGGGCGAGTTCGATGCACGTGTCTTTGCGGCAAGGGCACGTTGGGTTGGGCTGATCCACTCTCGGGCGATGCATTGATTTGTGCCAACAATATCGCGAGCATCACACAATCCCAGTTCAACGACGTGGCTCGAGAGGAGATCGCTCATCAGATGTTGATGTGCGGCGATATCAACGACTGGTTTTGGAGTTGCAGCGGGTGCATGGGGGAGGAAAAACGTGCTAAGTTCCTTGCGGGGCTCTGCACGACGGATAGAGACTGCACGCTGCAAGCGTGGTCCACATGCGGATCACACTTGGGCTGCAAAGACAAGAGTTGGCAGAACTTCATCGGAGTGGGATGGCCGCCAGACACAGAAGGTCATAAACCGTACTGAAGGGCTTGAGTGGATGCTATGACGAAGAAGACCTGTGTGGCCATACCGGTGGCGGGCACGATCGCGCTCTTTGGCTGCATGCCGCATCCCATGATCTGCAACGTTCGTGTTCGCGCGGAGATAGGCATGGCCGAGGACCGCGTTCTTTCGGTTCAGATGGTTACGCCGAGCGCGGTCGCCTCGGAGCGCGTCATCTGTCACGCCGTCTTCACCGCAGCAATGCTCGAGGCGTCACAGGATTCTCTTGACGACTTTCTGGCTGGCCACGCCACACCCGCCGAAGTCATGAAAGGTGACATCAAGGTCGTCTTGCAGGAGTCCGGAAAGACCCGCGTTCTGCAACTCGCGGAACGAGGTTCAGCACCACAAACGGTTCGTGTAGAGATTCAGATTCCACCTGATCTCAAGAACGCCAAAGCGTCATGGGCGACTGTTCTGGACGAGTGAGTCCGCTCGTCAAGGACTCGATGATCGGATCGTCCCGGCCCGTCATCATCCTCTCCCTCACGTTCAAAGGACATGGCCACCTTGTGGAGGAATGGGAGATGCAGAAGAGCATCGTCTGGATTGCCTTGGTTGTCGCGTTTGTCGCGCTAGGGCTTGCGATGTTCGCTGCTTTCCACCAGCCTGAGACCCCCGTGGGCGAGGCGGTGATCGAACAGCGAGTCTATGAACGCATCGTCCGGGAGGTCCATGCTGAACTCAAGCCCGCCTACGCCGACTTCGGTGTCGAAATCAAGGGCCGGCCGGAGAGCCTTCAGGATGTGCTGCGTCCCTTGATTGGCGTGACGAACACGCCGCTGGATCGTCCGTGAGCGGTCGATGGCATACCAGGGGGCAAGAAATGCCCAAAGTCCTGTTGCTGCCCGCCAACTTCCAGGCCGACAAGGTGACCCGTGAGAATCTTCGCGCTCTCTGCTGCCCTGGCTGTTGCTGTCCTCGTATCGGGCTCGGGCTGCGCTCGCGACTGTTGCGTGTTGAAGTTGGAGACGCCGCGAATTATCGTTCACGCGAGGTACCGTGCTGAGGAACTCATCTCATCCATGCGCCCGGAGGGGTGCCGCGTGGAACCGGAGTATTTGAACGGTTCTCTGATCGACGAGATCCCCGTAAAGGGAACTGGGAACATAGATTGGCGTTGCGTGTCATTGCGGATTCGTGAGGACTCTATCATCATCAACGGAACGCTCATCAAGTCGGACCCGGAGTATTCTCGTAATGTCGTCGTCGAGAAGGACGGCCGGGTGATTCCAGATACGTGTCTCTCTTGGGAGAGGTAGATACGAGGGTCGGGTCTCCTGCGCGGTCCCGATCACAGGCGGGACGCTTGTGCCACAGATCGGATGACTGACGATGCGATTGGCTCCGGACGGTGTTCGAGAGATACTCATTGGAACGGCCACGCTCGGCGCAAGCGGAGGCGTGTGCGTCTGGGCGGCGATAAGCTTCTCCTGCTGGTGGTGGATCCCGGCGATCATCCTGCTGGTGCTGTGGGTCTTTGTACTGGCCTTTTTTCGCGATCCGGAGCGTGAGATCCCCGGCGAGCCCGGCGTGCTCGTGGCTCCCGCTGACGGCAAGGTGACGGAAGTGAGCCGTCTGGATTCATATGAAGGCATCGACGGGCCCGCGCTGAAGATCAGCATTTTTCTCTCTGTCTTCAACGTTCACATCAACCGCGCGGCCTGTGACGGTCGCGTGGTCCGCACGACCTACAAGCCCGGCGAGTTTCTGGATGTCCGGCACCCTGAGTGCGGCATTCGCAACGAGTGGAACACGATCGTATTCGACGCCGGCGGCTCGCTGGGGGGACCGGTAGTGATCCGGCAGATCGCCGGTCTGATCGCTCGCCGCATCGTCTGCAACGTGGCTCAGGGCGACACCGTGCGCCGAGGCCAGCGCATCGGCATGATCAAGTTCGGCTCTCGGACCGATCTCGTCGTGCCAGCCGAATCTGGACTGACGCCGGCGGTGCAGGTCAACGACGTGGTCAAGGCGGGCACCACGATCATGCTCCGCCCCACAGAGGCGTCGGCCTGACGCACGGGCTCGGAGGACGTTCGCATGAGATTGAAAAGGCAAAACGGCGGCGAGCCCCGCGTTCGACCCACACCCCGCGAGCGCGTCCTCAAGACGATCGGCGTCTTGCCGTCGTTGGCCACGTTAGGCA
>CAYYPB010000003.1:8448-22296 GCA_964473405.1 uncultured Planctomycetaceae bacterium | reverse complement strand
CCGTCCGCCGCCGCGCCCGGGCCGTCCGCCGCCGCCTCTGCTTCCGGGTCTGCCCCCGCCGCGGGCGCCTGGGCGACCTCGGCCCTTGCGATCATCGCCACCGCGGCCACGGACACCGCGACCGCGTTTCTTCTTCTTGCCGACCGCAGAGACCTTGCCGAAGTTGATCTCGTCGAAATAGAAACCGCGATCCGGCTCGCAGCCGAGTTCCAGCATTTTGGCGATCAGCGTTTCCTCGAGCCACTTGGCAGGAGCCTGCTCAGTCGTGATAGCCGTGATTCGTAGCGCCCAGCCGGCCTTCTCACCCTTCGCGTTTTTCGGGTCCGCTCCCTCCGAGATGGCCTTGGGCTTCGAGGAATACGTCATGAGCAGTTCTTCGATCCAGACTTCCTTGCGCTCGGCTCGATCGATCCTGCCCGCCAGCGCCTTGTAGTTGACGCCGTTGTTGACGGTCTTCAACTCGGCGGACCGCGTTTCCTCGAAGGCGCGGTGAACGACATCCAGGATGCGCGGCACGAAGACGTTCCGCTCCGGGTACTTGGCCAAATCGGTCAGCGTCTTCTTGTCTTTGCTGATCTTGCTTCCTTCGGCGCTATGGGCTTGCTTGAGCTTCTCCGCCGCGCCGCCCACTTTCGCGGCCCAGTTCACCGGCGCGCCGGCAGGGGCGCTATTGAGGACGGCCATCGCCGCATCCACGGATGGTGGCGTGGGTTTCCTGATCGTTGGGCCGGGCGGGAACGTGCCGCCAAAGCCGGCGTCGAGTTGGCCCTTGGCGCTGATGTTGCTTCCCCACAGCGCGCCGGACGCGAGTGCCAAGCACGCCGCCGAGGCCGCGAACCACGGGCGTTTCTTCTGCCACAAGAGCGAGCGTCGCACTTCGGTCGGCAACAGGTTGGAGTCCACCGCCGCCAGGTCAAGGCCTTGCAGCGCCAGACCGTAGGCCACGGCCAGGCTCAGCTTGTTGTCGCTGAATTCCGGCTTGTTGGCGATGCCGCTTTCGATCAGGTTCTTGAAGCTCCCGAGCTTGTCGACCTTGATCTGCAAATTCTGGAGCAGATATTTCTGGAGGCCCGGCAGCTTGAACGCATTGCCCATGCCGATGATGCGCGAAATGTTCGCCTCGCGGTGCGTCGAGGTGTAGAACCCGACCGAACGCTGGACCTCAGAGGCCAAGTCAGAAAAGACCGGGCGCATCGCCTGGAAGATCTGTCGAGCATACTTCGAGGTCGCCGCGTTTCGCTTGAGGCGTTCGGCCTTGGCGAACGGGATCTTGAACGCCGTCACGAGCGCTTCGGTGAAACGATTGCCGCCGATCGGCACGGGCCGCGACCAAATCCGGTTGCCTTCGATCACGATCAGATCCGTCGCCAACGCGCCCATGTCCAACAGGATCGTCGCCTCGCCCTTGGCCAGCGGCATCTCGAACCGAGCCGTGTTGTACGACGCCATCGGGCTCGCCTGGACGATCGACGGCTCAATGCCTAGTTCGGTGAATTGCGATAGGTAGCTGCGGATCAGCTCCTTGCGGATGGCGAAGATGCCGACCTCCACCTCGACCGAGTCTTCCTCGGCGAAGACCTGGTAGTCCCAGACCACTTCGTCCATGTCGAACGGGATCTGCTGACCGGCCTCGTACTGGACCATGTCGGGGATCTTCTTCGCATCGACCGGGGGCATCTTCGTGAATCGAGTCAGCGTCTGCTGGCCGGGCACGGCAACGACGATCCGGCTGCCGGTGAGGTCGTTGCGGCCGACGAACGTCTCGATGGCCTTGTGGATCAGCTCCGTAGCCTCGGTGTCGGCCTGCGAGAGAATCTGCTCGTGTTCCACGAGGTCGAATCCGAGCAGCTCGACCTTGCCGTCGCCCGCCAGCTGAAGCTTGACTGCCTTCAGCGAGCATTGCCCGACGTCGATGCCCCAGACTGGTAGCTTGGATGCCATACTGTTCTCCCGGCTGGATTCTTGACAGGCCGCTGAGCCTGTGGTGATTCAACCCCCGCGCGTGAAACCTATTCGCCGACGCCCAGGGTGATCCACTGGGGTGGTCTCGTGCTTCTCAGATCGGCCAGGGGGGGCTGTCGCGGCAGGTATGAACCCGCGCGGACAGGTCGGTCGGCCGAGGACCATCGCGTGACGGCGAGGCAGATTCCGCACAATAGACTTTACCGCCGGGGCCAGTCTCAGTCAACCGAACGCGGGCCTTCTCGGACGGGCCGGCGACCGCATCGTCCGCGTTTCGCAGCGTCCGTCGTAGCCGCTCTCCCCTGGTGTGCCTCCACGCCTCGTCATGCGGGTTGGCGAGGCCCCAGCTTCTCTGTGGCACCGGCGCCCAGCCGGGGGGATCACAGGCGGGACGCCTGTGCCACAGGTACGCAAGGCACGGTGAGCTCACAAAACGACGTGTGACCATGCGATAGGCGGATACCGTTCCCCAACCCCGTGTCCACGAAACGTGGGGAAGCTCAATCGTCCACCACAGCGGGCGGATGCAGCCGAACAACCACTTTTCCACTCGCCAACGTCCGCAAATCGTGGCATAGTTCCCGGATGTTGACGGCCCAGACGCAATCGACGCCCCCAGGTTTCAACGAATGGGACTGGGCGGTCATCGCCGGCTATCTTCTGCTCACCACGCTCATCGGGGCCCGCCTCGCCGGCAAGCAGTCCACGATTCGAGATTTCTTCCTCGGTGGCCGCAAGCTCCCCTGGTGGGCCATCTGCGGCTCGATCATCGCTACGGAAATCTCCGCCGTCACCTTCGTCGCGGTGCCGGCGCTCAGCTTTGCCCAGGGCGGAAACCTCACCTATCTCCAGTTCGGAATCGGAGCCATCATCGCCCGGCTCATCATCGGGTTCTACTTCGTCCCGCGCTACTACGAGAAATCTATTCACAGCCCCTACGACTACATGGGCCAGCGGCTGGGTCCGCAGGTCAAGACCATCACGACGCTGCTTTTTTTCGTCGGGGCGATCCTGGGGCAGGGTGCCCGCGTGTTCGTGACGGCCTTCGTCCTGAGCTGGATCACGTCGTTCAGCCTCACATCGTCCATCTGGCTGATCGGCCTGTTCAGTATCGGCTGGACCCTGCTCGGCGGCATGACGACCGTCATCTGGACCGATGTCATTCAGTTCTGCGTCCTCGTTCTCGGTGCGACGATCGCCTTGATCTACGCGATGGGTGCCGTGCCCGGCGGCGTGAGCGAGGTCGTTGCCATCGCACAACAGGCCGATCCGTCGAAGTTCGACTTGTTCAATACGAGCACGGACTTGTCGATCGGCTTCACGCTCTGGGTCGGGCTCCTCGCGATGCCGTTTCTCAATCTGGCGGCGCTCGGCGTCGATCAGGTCATGGCCCAACGCATGTTCTGCTGCAAGAACGCCAAGCAGGCCCGGCTCGCCATCATCTGCAGCAGCGCGGGGCAGCTCATGGCCCTGCTCATGCTGCTCGTTGGTATTGCGCTGTATGCCTACTTCGAGCATCGGCCGCCCAGCGATGCGGAAGTGATCGCTCTCGATACGAAGGCCACTTATGTCTTGCCTATCTTCATCGTTCGCGAAATCCCGGTCGGGATCCGCGCGCTGATCGTCGCCGCCGTCTTCGCCGCCGCCATCTCCTCGCTCGACTCGGCCCTTGCCGCGCTGTCGCAGACGACCGTCAGCGCCTTCAAGCAACACATCCGCGCTGCTATTCGGTGCCTCGGTCTGCGCTTACCCTGGATCAAGAGCGACATAGGGCTCTCCAAGGTCATGGTCGTCTTCTGGGGGGTCGTCCTCTGCGGCATGGCCACGGCCTGCATCGTCATCGAACGCATGTACGATAGTGCGATCGATCTGGCCCTGGGGCTCACCACCTACACCTACGGCGCTCTGCTCGGCATCTTCCTGCTCGCGTTCTTGCCCATCCGCAGAACCGGTGCGGGCCTGCCCTGGGCGGTGCCGATGGCCATGCTTGCTGTCTTCGGTCTCTCCGTTCACGTCGAATCGACGCACATCGGCTGGCTCGATTGGGATTTCAACTGGGCCGATTGGCTCGTGGGGTTGGGAGCCGCGACGATCCTCGCGTTCGGCCTGCTCAAGCTCCGCGGCGACCCGCCCAGCCTCGTGATCGTCACGGCGGGCGTGCTCGTCGTCGCGTTGTTGCACGTCTTTCGCGTGCGCACGGACCCTGGCGGCGCGGCCGTCTTTCCGTCATCCTACTGGGGGTTCCCCGTTGGTACGCTGCTCACGTTTGTCGTCGGTTATGGACTGGGCAAGCCGAATCGACGATCGCGCTGAGCGCGGCCGCGCATGAAAAAGACGACCGACAACATGTGTCGTCGGACGTCTGTTGATCTACAAGTCCGTGTGGTTTCGAGAACGACACAGGAAGAGGCCCGGCCGATCTCGCCAGGCGACGTGCCATCCGGCTTGCCGTTTGGCGCGTCCGACAACTCATGCAGCCTTTGCAGCCGCTCAGTCCTCGACGGATGGATTCAACGCCGTCGTCTGGTGCGGGATGCGCTCGTGGTTTCCGACGAGGAAGATCTCGACACGACGGTTCGCCTCGCTTCCGCCGGAGGTCGGGTTCGGCACGGCGGGGCGGAACTCGCCATAGCCCATGACGCCGAGTCGCTCCTGCGGAACGCCGACGCTGGCCAGCACATCCTTGACCGCGATCGATCGATGTACCGAGAGATGCCAATTCGTCGGGTGCTTGCGGCCTGTGACCGGGCCGATTCGCAGATTGTCGGTGTGCCCGACGACGACAATCTCGAACGCGCTCGCCGAAGCCGACTTGACGATGTCGGCGAAGGCCGAGAGCGAAGCCCTCGCGCCGTCTCGGACCGTGTCGCTGCCCTTGGCGAAGGTGAGATCGCTCTTCCAACGGACGACGCCGCGATTGGCGTCGTATTCCACTTCATCGGGATACTGCGCGGCGAAGGACTTGAGCGCCGCATCGAGTTCCGGCGGTAGCTTGATCTCGACGACCTTGATCTCGCCGATCTGCCGGTCGGACAGCTCGTCCAGCTCCGCCTGGAGACGCTTGTTGAATTCGTCGAGGCGCTCATTCTGAGACTTGAAGTTGTCGGCCGAGACTCGCGTGAGTTCCAGTTCGCGGCCCATATGCTCGCGTTCGGACTCGAGGGCCATCACGCGGTTGCGTTCGTCCGCCAAATCTCGTTCGAGCGTTTCGGCTCGTTCGGTCGCTTTGGTTCTGGCGAACTTTTCTCGTAGGTACTCGTCGCGCGACACGCAGCCCGTGGACGACATCCAAACAAACAGCAAACCACTGGTTAACCCCAACATCCTGATGGTGCTCATCGCAAGCCTCCGTGTCTCATACTTTCGATAACCCTGACAGCCGGCGCACGCGCCAGCGCGGTGTGTTGCCGGGGATTATGTACGCTCGGCTCGTTCGCTTCAACCGCTATCCATAGGCGAATCGTCGCCAAGGCGCGGGCGCGCATCGCCCGCGCATCTATACAACGAACAGCCAATCTGTGAGTTCTTGAAAACTTGGAGACAAATCACAATGCGGGCGAGCCGGTTCCTTCGGCGGAGCCAGGGGCAGAGGGTGGCTTACTCGCCTGTGTCCAGCACGGCCATGAATGCCGACTGCGGAATGCTCACGTTGGCGACTTGCTTCATGCGTTTCTTGCCGGCCTTTTGCTTCTCCAGCAGCTTGCGCTTTCGCGAGACGTCGCCGCCGTAACACTTGGCCGTCACGTCCTTTCGCAACGCCTTGATCGTCTCGCGGGCGATGATCCGTCCTCCAATAGCCGCCTGGATCGGCACGTCGAACAGGTGGCGGTCGATCTCCTTCCGCAGCCGCTGGATCAGCCGCCGACCCCGTGACTCGGCGCGCGAGCGGTGGACGATGACGCCCAGGGCATCCACCGGCTCACCGTTGACGAGAATGTTCAGCTTGACCAGATCGTCCAGGCGGAACCCGATGAGGTCATAGTCCATGGTGGCATAGCCGCTGGTCACGCTCTTGAGGCGATCGAAGTAGTCGTAGATTACCTCGGCCAGCGGGAACTCGTACACGAGGACGGTCCGCTCGGTGGAGAGATAGTCGGTACGCTTGTACTTGCCGCGTCGTTCCTCGCTGAGCTTCATGACGTTGCCGATGAACCGGGTCGGGACGATGATCTCGGCGAGGACATACGGCTCGCGGATTTCTTCCACATCGTCCATCGACGGAAACTCGGCCGGCGACTCGATCGTCCGGGTCTGGCCGTCCTTGAGGACCACCTCGAAGCCCACCGTGGGGGCCGTCTGGACGACGTCGATCGCGCTCTCCCGCTCCAGCCGTTCCTGGATGATCTTCATATGTAGCAGGCCCAGAAATCCGCAGCGAAAGCCTGTCCCCAAAGCAAGGCTGCCGACGGGCGTGAAGTCAAAGCTCGAGTCGTTGAGCCAAAGCTCCTCCATCGCCTCGCGCAAGTCGGGGCTCGTCGTGCCGGGGCCGGGATAGAAGTCGCAGAAGACCATTCGCTGGGGCGCGTGATAGCCGGGCATCGCCTCGTCGCACGGCTCGCGCTCGAGCGTTACCGTGTCGCCGATATGCACATCGTGGATCGTCTTGATGCCGGCGAATAGATAGCCGACTTCGCCGCTCGAGAGCTTGGGCTTGCTGGACATCTTGGGCGTGAAGACCCCGATATCGATTGCCTGGTAGGTTCGGCCCGCAGCCATCAGGCGTACCTTGTCGCCGCGAGTGATGACGCCATCCATCATGCGGAGATGGCAGACCACGCCGCGATGGACGTCTGCTTTGGCGTCGTAGATCATGGCCTTGAGCGGTTTGGCCGCGTCGCCCGTGGGGGCGGGGATGCGCCGCACGATCGCGGAGAGCAACTCGTCGATGCCGACGCCTGACTTCGCGGACGTGAAGATGGCTTGGTCGGCGGGCAAGCCGAGGACCTGCTCGACCTCCAGGGCGACATCCTCGGGGCGTGCCGACGGCAGGTCGATCTTGTTGATGACCGTAATGATTTCTAGCCCTGCTTCGGTGGCCTTGTAGGCGTTGGCGAGCGTTTGGGCCTCGATGCCCTGCGCCGCGTCGATGAGCAGCAAGACGCCGTCGCAGGCTGCCAGCGCTCGGCTGACCTCATAGTGGAAGTCCACATGGCCCGGCGTGTCCAGCAGATTCAAGTGATAGGTGCCGGCGGGCATGTCCGACGATTCCCCGTCGGCCGGCCCCGGATACTCGTAGTCGAGCATGCACCGATTGGCCTTGATGGTGATGCCCATCTCGCGTTCGAGGTCCATGTCGTCGAGGAATTGGGCCCGAAACTCGCGTTCGGCGATGGCGCCGCAGCGCAGCATGAGCCGGTCGGCGAGCGTACTCTTGCCGTGGTCGATGTGAGCGATGATCGAGAAGTTGCGAATCCGGCTGATGTCCATGACCGGATTCTACTCGGTTTGGGGGATGTTTGTACCGACGAGGCGCGGATGGCCAACCCAACCGGTCCTCAAGACGCGCAACTGCCGAACATCGGCGGGTCTGAGCCCAAAGACGTTCGGCAGTCGCGGAAGCTCTGCGGATGCGGAGAAGACGAGCTAGAAGCCGCGTAGCGTTCCCGGGTCCGCCCACGTCTGGTGATTGGGGCCGTTGGTGAATCGCGTGTCGACGAATGCGTATGCGGCGTGGCCATCGAGATAGCCCATCGCATAGGTCGACCGCTTCCTGTGCCAGCCCATTCCCAACTCCTGAAGTCCGCTGACGCCGGGGCCACCGATGGGCCGAGCGTCATACATGTAGCCGTTCATTGCAGCCTCGGTGAAGAGAACCCAGCGCGATGCGCTGCCTCCGACCTTCTTCTTGAGCAACTCCCTACCGGCGGCGGTCATGTTGTTGATGTCGTAGACGCTGCCGGAACCGTTCCAAGGAGGGCTCTCGGCCCAATACCAGTTGATCGCGTAGCTGTTTCCGTTGACCATCCACGAGGAATAGGCGTCGGGCGGCGGGATGGGCTGGCTGGAGCCCGTCAGGGGCGTGGCGTACGTCTTGTCGGACTTGCAGACGTACTTCCAGATCGGATCCTTGCCCTCTCGGCCGGGGGCGATGTACTTGTTGAACGGTCTGGCTCTCGTGGGGAACAGGTGCGTGTCCGTGTTCTGGTATTGCGGATTCTCGTCCGTGTGCTGGAAGCCGCCGTAGATGTACTCCGACGCAAACATGGCGCCGATGTTCTCGTACTGAAAGCCCAAGTGCCAAGGCAGCACCAGGTCGCCCTCGTCTTCCATGTAGTTTTGGGCGGTGATGGTGAGGGTTCTCAGGTTGGCTACGCAATACGCTACATTCGCATTCTCCTTCGCCAGGGACAACGCCGGCAGGAGGATGGAGATCAACACCGCGATAATCGCGATGACGACGAGGAGTTCGATTAGGGTGAAAGCTCGCTTGGATCGTTGAGTCATGATGGCGTCTCCGGTGCGTTATCTGAACGCGGCACGACGGCGTGCAGCGCCTTTCTCCTTCGAGTTTGGTGCCCCGCGAAAGGAAGCGGAAACACGCGATACCTATGTGACGCCGCCCGGATCGCTACCCGCACTCGGGACAACTTCCACGGCGACCCTCGATGTCCTTCGCTGGGAAGTAGATGCCATGTTCGGGGCACTTTGTTCCCAGTACGGCCGTATTCTCTGAACATTTGATGCAAGGCACGACGTCAGGGCGTCGCCCACTGTGCCGAAAACGCGCGCCCTCGCTCGAAAGCGGCGCAGGTTGCGGCGTCTTGGCGACCTGCTGCTGCATCTCCTGGGCCCCCAGCGTGAAGTGGTGCCCGCATGCGGTGCAGCACAAATCCACCGACTTCGCATCAACCGGTATGGAGGGCTCGGAATCTGCCGGGCCGCTCGTGGCATAGAGATAGCCAGCCACAGCGAAACCCACAACGACGATGCCCCACTTGACAGCGTTGCCTGAAGCCATGCTTGTTGTTTCCCGGGGGAGCCGAAGCGTCCCATCCACCCAAGTCAAAGGCGGCGACCGGAAGCGATGCTTACGCCTGCGCAATCACAGACAGTACGATCAGCTTGAAAAACCGCACTCCACGCCTCAGTCTACCTTCGCGGTTGCGCGGGCCGAAACCAACGCGCCGACCAGCACCCACCACGCCAGCCTGCCGCCTGATGCGATACGCATCTGCCACTCTCACTCGGAGTATAACCGATCCTGCGCCATGAAACACGCTAGAATCTCAAGGAAAATGGCCCCAGAGCCAGATTCTTCCCATCTCGGGAGCCCGTGCCTTCTCCCAAAATGTGGAAATGTCCGAGTTCACATGTCTGGATATATGCTCTCGTGAGCTGTTTCGTTCGATAAAAGTGGCATGGCAGTACTGCCAGCGGGGGTGGGCGTTGGTCAGCTTCCCAACGCCGCCGGCTTGAGCTTGGCCGCTTCGCCGGCGTCCATCTGGTAGAAGTGTTCTTCGGTGGGGTAGCCTCGCTCCGCGATGTCGGCGACGTAGGCCTCCACCGCCTGGCGGAGAACGCCCCTCGTATCCGCGTACTGCTTCACGAACCGGGGCATCCGCGTGCCGGACAGCCCGATCGCGTCGTGGAGGACGATGACATGGCCGTCGCAATGCGGGCCGGCCCCACAGCCGATCACCGGCAGATGCGTCGACTCGGCGATGATCTTCGCCGGCTCCGGCGGAACGGCTTCGAGCAGCAGCGCGCACGCTCCGGCCTCTTCGAGCAGCTTCGCGTCGTCGATGATCCGTTGGGCCGACTCGGCATTGCGCCCCTGGGCGCGATAGCCGCCGAATTGATGCACCGCTTGCGGACGCAGGCCCAGATGCACCATGACAGGGATCGTCGCCGCCGACATGCGCCGCACGGTCTCCGCGATACGCCGGTCCCCCTCGATCTTCACACAATCGCAGCCCGCCTCCGACATGAAGCGGCCGGCGTTGCGGATCGCGTCTTCGGGTGTCACGTTGAACGACAGGTAAGGCATGTCACCGATCAAGAACACGCGAGGAGCGCCGCGCCGCACGGCTGCCGCGATCGTGACGAGAAAGTCCATCGAAATCGGCAGCGTGGAATCGTGGCCGAGGACGACCTGCGCCGCCGAGTCTCCGACCAGCACGCAGTGGATGCCCGCTTCTTGTTGCACCTGGGCCGTCGGGAAGTCATAGGCCGTGAGCATCGCGATGGGATGCCCCCGGCGCTTGCGAGCCAGGAGGGTGGAGAGCGTGATCTTCTTCTGTTCGGTAGCGTGCGACATGCCGCACAGGGTAGGCCGAGCCGAGCGGGGCATCAAGCCGAGGGGCGGCGACCTGTCCCCCAGCCCCCGGCTCCGCCGGGGGGAGTTTGCAGGCGGGTCCATCGGCCGCGCTGTTCCCCCCGGCAAGGCCGGGGGCTGGGGGATGAACCGATTGACGCAGGCTCGGATCAGAGAGGCGCGTGTTGGAGGATTCGCCGCAGGATGCGGTCTTCCAGGGCACCGTCTCGGCCGAGGTGGATCCAATGCTCCGGTGATTCGCCGGGCTCGAGCATCTTCCCTTCGCTCGTGGGAAGGGCCCCGGAAAACCCGTGCATGACCGACGAGGCCGACGTGATCTGCATCTCGACGGTCGAAAACCGATAGACGTCAACCTGGACCTCGACAGTCCAACCGGCGTCCTGCGTGAATCGGACCGTCGCCTGCCGTTGAGTGGTGTGCATCGAGGCGCTGAGTACGTCGTACGGGTCCGCCACATCCTGACGCCAGAACTCGTGCCACTGCTTGCTCGTCGTTGGGTGAGTGGTGATGACGCCGGCGGCGCGGTCTTGTCGGTCCGGCGGGAAGTCGAACTTCCGGAGAACAGAGAGCGTGGCGTTCCAGACGTCGGTCAGATCGTCGCCGCCCCCAATGGCCGCCGAGGTCACGTCGAGGGGCCGCGTCGGGCGCTGACATCCCACGAGCACGGCCAATGAGACCAGTGCCAGGGTGGCTGCCGCGCGGCGAGTCGCCTGGAGGACTCGACCGGCGCCGCGGCGTTTCATAAGACCGGGCCTTCGCATTTCATCATCCATGATGCTAGGATCATACGCGCTATCACGAGTAGGTCAATCGAACTCCAGTCCCCACATGGCGGTGAACACGATGAAACGAGCCGGACTCACGCTCTCATGCCTCTTGGGCATTTCACAGACCTTGTGCCCCCTCCTCGGGAACGCCTCCGCGTTGGCCGAGACGCCGCAGCCGGAGTTCGACGAGGCTTGGTTTGTTATCACGGTCAAGGATCCGGCCTCCAAGCAGTATGTGCCTTGCGGCCACATGCACACCGTGATGAAACGAGTGGGCGACGAGGTCCACACCACCACCGCGATGAAGTTCGAGATGAAGCGCGGCGCGGCGGGCGTCGAGATGGCCATGCAGCAGGAGGCCCGAGAGACGCTCGATGGCCGTCCCCTGGGTTTCCGCCACGTCATGACGATGGGCCAGGTGCCCAGCACGGTCAGCGGCGTCATTGCCGGCGGCAAGCTCACGCTCGTAGAGGAGCAGTTCGGCGTCGAGCACCAGAAGACCTACGACTTCGACCCAGAGATCAAGCTTGCCTGGGGTCAACTCCTCGAACAGGCCAAGCAGGGCCTCGCCCCGGGGACCACCTACATCATCAAGACCTACGATCCCAGCATGAAGAAGGACGGCCCCCTCGAAACCCGGTTCACGGTTGTCGGCAAGGAGACCATCGACGTCCTGGGCGAGAAGCGGAACCTCTGCCACATCACGACGTCGCTCAAGCTCTCCGCGGCCCCCCAAGGCCTGGGTGTCCCCGGCGGCGGTATGACGGTCGACTCCGAATCCTGGATCGACGACCAGAGCATGCCCGTCGCCATGACGGTGGACATGGGGATCATGCAGATGAAGATGCTTCGAACGTCGAAGGCCGAAGCGATAAAACGCGGCGCACCACCGGAGATGTTCCTCTCCACGCTGGTTCGCACGAAGCGGCACGTCGGCCCCGACGCCACGCGCGTCGAGCTGCGGCTACGCATCAAGGATGGCATCGACAGCGAGCTGCCGGCGTTGCCCAACACGGCCATGCAGACGGTCAAACGCGTCAATGACCGCGAGGCGATCGTGACGCTCCGGCGCACCGACTGGAAGGCGCTGGCCAGTGCGAAGGACGCCGAGAATCTGCCGGCCGAGATCGAGGCCTTTCTGAACGCATCTCCCGAGTGCGATGCGAAGGATGCGAAGATCAGGCGATTGGCCCGCAAGGCGGCTCGCGGCAGCAAAACGCCGACGGAGAAGGCCGACGCGCTGCGGAAGTGTGTGACCAGGTACATCACCGACAAGAATATGAACGTGGGGTTCGCGACGGCCTCCGAGGTCGCTCGCAACCGCAGCGGCGACTGCACGGAGCATGGTGTATTGCTCGCCGCACTGGCCCGAGCGGCGGGCTTGCCGGCTCGAGGCGTCGGCGGCATCGTCGAGATCCCCGCGACGGCCGGCATCTCGCGAGACCAGGGTTCCTTTGGCTATCACATGTGGACGCAAGTCTACATCGACGGGAAGTGGATCGACATCGACGCCGCCTTGCATCAGACCGACTGCGACCCCACGCACGTCGCCCTGACGATCATCCCCCTGCAAGGCGAGGGAATGATGGGCTCGATCACCTCGCTGATCCCGCTATTGGGCCAGCTCGATATCGAGGTGCGAGAGGTAGAGCGAAAGCCGAAAACCAGGAGCAGGCGGCTCGACACTGAAAACTGACAACTCTCCCCGTATCATTCTCGCAAGGATTTACGGCATGCTCATCGCAGTCACCGGCGCGACCGGCTTTCTCGGTCGCTACATCGTTCGGCATCTCGCTTCGTTGGGGCATCGCTGCCGATGCTGGCATCGACCCGGTTCGGATCGCTCTGACTTCGGCGAGGCTGCCGGGGCCATCGAGTGGGTGGCCGGTTCGCTCGATGCACCCGACTCCTTCGGCGAATACTGTCGCGGCACCGACGGCGTCGTTCACAGTGCGCTCTATCGGCCGGCGGGCATGGGCTTCCGGTCGGCCGGTGCGGACGACTTCAACGCCTTCATCCGCATCAATCTTCTCGGTTCGCTGTCGCTGATGCACGCGGCCCGCGAGGCGGACGTGCCACGGTTCGTCTTCATCTCGACCTGCGCGGTTCACGACGAGATTCTCCAGGACCGCCCGCTCGACGAGGCCCATCCGCTCTGGTCCAAGACGCACTACGGGGCGCACAAGGCCGCCGCGGAGAAGTTTGTCCACAGTTTTGGCCTGGGCGAAGGCTGGCCCATCTGCTCGCTTCGGCCGACCGGCATCTATGGGTTGGCTCACCCCGCCGATCACAGCCGTTGGTTCAGCATCGCACAGCGCATTTGCGAAGGCCGGTCGTTTCGCGGCGAACTCGGGGGCAAGGAAGTCCACGTCGCCGATGTCGCCCGCGCCGTCGCGGTGTTGCTCGATGCGGACGAGGAGGCGATTCGCGGCCAGGCTTTCAACTGCTACGACCTCTATGTCGCGGAAAAGACGGTTGCTGAATTGGCGAGGCGGATCACCGGGAGCGACGTGGAGATTCTCGGCACGGCCCGCAGCCCCAAGAATCAGATCGACACATCGAAGATCAGAAAGCTCGGCATGACCTTCGGCGGCGAGCCGCTGCTACAGCAAACCATCGAGCAACTCGTCGCGGCCGCTCGCACGTAGCCCGCCCGAAGCCCCCGGCTCTGCCAGGGGGGATCTGTAGCGGCCGACCTCCTCGTCCGGCTCTGCCGGGGTGATCTGTAGCGGCCGACGTCCTCGTCGGCCGTTCGAGATCGCTCCGAAACCGAGCATGCCGCTTCCGATGGCACCGATCAGAGCCGCGACCGTAAGGGAGCGATCAACTGGGGCACTGATCAGA
>CAYYPB010000003.1:0-8348 GCA_964473405.1 uncultured Planctomycetaceae bacterium | reverse complement strand
GAGCCGCGACCGTAAGGGAGCGATCAAATGGGGCACCGATCAGAGCCGCGACCGTCAGGGAGCGATCAACGCTCGCCCCAACTGGCTACCCCGGAAGCACGGGAAAGCCTCGCCGGTGCACTTGCTGACGCTCACGCCACTTCTGTTGAACGAATCTCCCGGCACCGAGAAGGATGAGCCAGATGAGCGAGTGCACACAGAAGTTGCCAGCAAGGGCAAGTCGCCTCGTGGGGGGCAGACAATCCGCGGTCATCTTGAATCCTCTGATGCGTGCCTCGTCCTGTTTCCCGGGCGGCCAATCTTCGACTTGGATACGGAACACGCCGCCCCGAGACATGAACGGCCAGCCGCGGGCACTCTGCACGGGGTTGCCCACACTCCATATGTAGTACTGACGATCAGCCCGCAGAGTTGGACGGACCCGCTTGGCAACAGCGTCGCAGAATACCCTGTAGGCAGCTTTCGTGGCATACTCCTGCATATCGACCTCGAAGGGGGAATCCAACTCTCCCCACTGGGATCGTGGAAGTCCCAGGAACTCATGGAAGTGCAGCAATCCGAATCGAGGCTGATTGTGTGAGAACGCCCTGACAGGCTGAACGCTGCGATGGGCAACCCACGTTGTAAATAACGCGAGCGTCGACACAGCCAGCAGCAGCAGCCATCGAGCCACGGAGGCGCTGGCGGGAGAGGGGGGCTCTTCCTCGGCTCCTGGGCCCCCCGTGGTTGGCATGCACCGTTCTCGTTCGATGGCCCGGCTCCCGGCCCAGCACGTTCGGGATTGCTGCGCATTCGCACCGGCGAGCGACTATCGCTTGTTCGTGCCGGGCGACGTCGGCGGGGTCTGGCCATCGTATCCCGGCGTAACCGCGTGCTGCTGCAAGGGCGAGCCTAGGGAACCCCCGGTCAGGATGGCCGGCAGCGAGCCTTGGCCGATGCCGAAGTTGCCGTCGTGCTGATTGAAGGCTTCGCGGATGCGGCGGGGGAACCGTTGGCCTTGCTGCAAGAAGCCGGGATGGCCGAACAGACCCTTGTTCGGGGCACCAAAGAACGCCATCGAGCCGCCCTGGGGCAGAAGGAAGCCGAAGCCATGGTTGTTCATCAGCGTGAATAGTCGGTCGTTTCCACGGATGCCGAACACGTCGTTGACGCTGACGCCGCGAGAGAACTTCACGTTGTCGATCGTCTGGCCCATCCGATGCGTGACGAACTGGCCCGGCGTGACGAAACGCGATCGCATACCGCCCGACTTGCCAGACCGGAACTGCAACGCCTGGAGCATCCCGCGTCCTAGCGGGGACAACGACATGTTGAAGCGGCCGTTGTCATACTCGAACCGGAAGATGTCCGTGCCCTTCTTGCTCAGCGTTGCGACAGGGCAGGTGATCTCCATGTCGCTACGGACCTGACCCTCCGCGACGCCGGCGCGAACGGCACCGTAGCCGAGTCCCAATCGCACCTTGGCGACGCCATTGACGATCGCGGCCTCTTCGATGTTGAGCAGCGTGCCGCTCTCCAGCATCATGACGGTCGGGGGCTTGGCCGGCAGGGCGGCGAGCTTGACCTTGCTGCGCAAGGACGTGAACACGACATCGCCGGCACCGAGCCGATCGCGCAGCTTCAACGGGGTCCAGCCGTCCTTGCCGATCTTCAAGCCGACCGGCCCGACGACGGGGCTGCCCTGAAGCTCCACGACCTCGAAGATGACCTGGCTCTGGCCTGCCTTGGCGTTCGGCTGAGTGGCTGCCGGGGCGGTCGGTTTCTGCGCAGCCGTTTGACCGACGGTCATCGCAGGCGTCAGCAGAAGCGAGATTGTCATTGCGAGAAGCGTGTTTCGTGCCATGGTCATGCACCTATCCGGCTGTCACCGTCGCTGGGCTCCGCCTAGCTGGGCGACGGGACGATCAGTTCTCCCTGCTCGTCCCGGTCGGTTTCGTCACTCAGATCGACGCCGGTGGACTCGTAGAGTCCTTTCTTCTCCATCAAGGCGTCGGCCTTCCGCATCAGGGCGTACAACGCCGCCCCGGTCATGTACTGGTAATCGACGGTGTCCGCGATCATTTTGCGATAGATCAACTCCCGGAGCGCATACCGCCGGTCACCCAAGCCCACGGACCCGAGCAGGTTCATGTTGACCCCGCCCGGAATCTGGCAGATGCGGCAGACCATGTAGGCCACGGAACCCGCATCGACCACATTGTTGGGGTGCAATCCCCATGCCGTCCGAGCGATGCCACGGGATTCGAGCGCGGCTTTTCGCTGCTCGAAGCCATCGCTGGGGTCCACGCCATCGGCGAGGATGAGCATGGCTCGGAAGGCCTCGTCGGTAGTAACGAGGTCGATTTCGGTCAGATAGCCCTGAAAAGCGGCATCCGAGAGTTCGTTCGGGTCGGCCGGGGGCGTCGACATTCTCGGGCCCGCGCAGCCGGTCGAGGCTGCGGCAGCGAACACGATAATGAGCATGATTCGGACGAACCCGGTCATATCGGGCCTCCATTTGGCAATTGTACCCAACTTGGGTAGTCGGCCCCGCCCAATTCCCCCGGCAGCGCCGAGGGCTGATGGTGGCCGGCCGGTTCGTGCCGAGCGAATCAGAACGACCACGTCACGCCGGTTAGCAAGAACGTCCGCGTCGTCCGGTCGGAGAAGGCCTTGCCGGGGAAGAACGAGCCGAACCGCACGGTCCAGGCCAGATCGCTGACGATGCGATAGTTCGCGAAGCAGTCCACCTCCCAGCCGAGGTAGCCGCTCTGTCGATCCGCGAGCCCGTCGCTGACGGCGGCCTTGGATCGATTCTTGTAGTAGAGGTAGCAGTCGGAGCCGACTTCGAGCGACTTGGCGGCCTCGACTTCGGGCAGCGGCCGGAACGATGCGCCCGCTCGCCAGACGTGCATGTTGCTCAGTCGCGGCGAGAAAGCGATGCCCGTATCGCGGAAGCCGAAGCCAACAAAGCTGTTGTCCACGTGGTCGCCCGCGTTGCCACCGGCTGCGTTCGTCGGCGTGAAGAGTCGGTTCGGATCGCCGCTGGCGAACATCCACTCTGCGGAAACGACGGGCTTGGTCTTGTGCGTGAAGAAGTAATCCAGACGGTGGTCGAAACCCCAGGACTTGATCTTGCTGCGTTGCATGAACCGCTGGTCGTTGTAGCTTCGTCCGCGCTCGATGACCCACTCGGTGTGGTATCTCAGGTTGTCCACCAACTCGCCCGACGCGCCGAAACCGATGTAGCGAGAATCGTAGCGATACTGCTGGTACAAACTCGGCGGGTCTTCCGTCGTGTGGTCGTCCTGCCATGCGATGTAGAAGAACGGCTCGTGCTCGGCCCAGCCTTTGTATCGCTGCTCGATGATGTGAAAGACCCGGTCGCTGTGGTCCGCGACGGGGCGGCTTCGATCGATGTTCTCCGTGCTGGCGGGCGTGCGGCCCGCGATGTACGTCGTCTGAAAGTCGAACAGCTCCGCCTGCACCTGAACGTGATCGAGGGGCAGATCGATGGCGTAGCCCGTTCCGATCGTGACGAGATCGCGACCGAGCTTGAACGTCAGGCCAAACGGCGCGTCATTGTTGCCGTAGGCGTCGATGGCTCGCCCGACATCGAACGAGTACCACCCGCGTTCGAGGTTCGGCCCGTCGAGATCGTCTTCGTTGCCGGAGAAACTGTCGCCCGCGTTCCAGTCGTTGTAGGTCATCCGCACGCGGGCATACCCGTTGTGGATGCCGCGGTCGGCACTGAACGACGCCCAGAGGCGAAGTTCGTTTTGTCGGAGCGTGCGGCTGCTCTCGACGCCGTCGTCGAAGAGGAAGAAGTATGCGTTGTACCAACCGCCGTAGTCCATGCGGAACTTCTGCGTGGCGGGGAGTTGTTCGTGGACCTTGCGTTGGTTCTCGCGTTCCAGATCCCGTTGCCGCTGGAGGAAATCGCTGGCGGCGCCGCGCGAGGGGTCTGAGTCCAGACTGAGTTGGGCGCTTGCGGCCAGGGGCGTCGACAATGCGATTGTCGCCGCAAGCCACGCCATCTTCAGGTGTGTCAACGTGCCTCTCCGCAAAGCCGTTTCGACCTCCGACGATCTCGGCATCTCGTCAGGTTGCGGCCGGGCTCCCCGGCCAGCGGCGACTCACTGCGTGGGACGCCTCGTCCAGAGAGGCATCGTTGTCGGTTTTCGGACGTTGTGCAAGGGCTTTCGAGCGTACTTTCTCCGCGATCTCACGCGGGCGGCGAGATAGGCCGCCTGCCTCCGCCGACGATGCCCGTCGCATGTCCGCAGCTTTCTCATCGTCGCTCAACGCCTGGAGGCTCAACACCAAACCCCGGAACGCTGCCCGGGATCATTGCAGCAACGTCGCGCGGGTGGCTCGATGGTGGGGGACGTCGAGCCCAGTCGACGGAGAGTGACCGGGCCTTGGACGGCCGGGATGACCACACAGATATGGCTTGCGGCACCGCAGGCGGCCTGACCGCCCTTGCCAGCACTAGTAGCAATCTTCGAGTGGCACCTATGCGTCAGGCCATCGGATCGCCGGGATTCCAACGATGCGATCAGCGACCGCGAGAACCGGGGCGACCTGGGCGTCTGGGACGACCGGGGCCTCTTCTGCCGTCGCCCTCGTCTCTGGGCTTCTCGGGCTTGTCGGCTTCCTTTCGCTCGGCAGCGTCGGGGCTCTTGAGTACCACGAGGATGCCGAACGGTCGGCCGTAGACGATCGTGGCATCGACATCCTTGTCGGCCTCGAACTCGCCGAGATCGAGCGGATCCTTGTTGGCGTCTTGGAACTTGCTGATGTCCTCGATCATCTTCAGCTTCACTTTGCGCAGGAGGATCTTCTTCTTGCCACCCTTCGAATTGACGCCGGGATTCAGCCTGGCAATCAAGTCGGGCCAATCCTGCCCGTTCTTTGGGCGTGCCTTGATGACGATCAGGTCGTCTTCGATCTTGTCGATCTTCCCAGCGATCTCCATCGTGTCGAGCTGCAGCGTTCGAAGCTCCTTCTTCTTGGGCTTCTTCTTGTCTGGGTTCTGGAAGGCCCAGCCCGCCGTGCAATGCAGACCTTTCCAGAGGTACTCCAGCGCATCCTCGCCTTCGATCTTCGTGCCCCCGATGGAAATGTGGAACGTGTCCGAACGCCGGACGCTCATCCTGAGCGATTTCTTGCCCTTCTGGAAAGGTCGGACCGACAGCATGCCGAGGAGTGTCTCGTCTTCCTCGCCTTCCTTGGCGGGCTTGAACTTGATGATGCGGCCGGCCTGCTGGCCCGGTGCCTCGGCCTCTTGTGGTTGATTGGGCGGTGGGGTCTTCGGCTTCTTGGGCTTTCCGCCGGGGCGTCCGCCGCGCCTTCTGCCGCCGCCCATCTGCGCATCGGCCGCCTCTGCACCCACGAGGAGTACGCTGGCGAAAACGGCACAGAGAATCCCGAGCATACGAACACGACGTGTTCCGCTGGCTTTCATCAGAGGGTCTCCTGAGGACCGAGGGGCAGGCCGGATGCCCGCCGACTGAGGAATGACGTGACTCCAGTTTACCACTGAAACCGGACATCCACAAACGATTCTACACCTGCTGGGAAGCGGAGTTCCACGGGATTCCATGACGTCCCTGCCAGCTGGGCCTTTCTTGCCTCGGGCTCTGCCTTCATGACACGCCAAAACAGACATCGTTGGGCTGGCGCCCTGTCGGGTTCATCCGAACGCTGCCGTCCGGCCGACGTACAAGTCGGCGTCCGGGTGTCCGGGCGATGGGAGTTGATTATCCTGGAGATTACATGTCTTTATATCTCGGACGCATGGTGATTCTTGCTGCTGCCGCCGTGCCGCTGATGTTCGTCGCCCGGGCGTCGGCTCCGCCGGCGACGCGCCCCAAGCCCTCGTTGGGCCTCGCCAAGCCGTTCCTGGCCAAGACCATCCATCTCGGCGAGGACGTCGAACGGAAGTACGCCCTCTACGTGCCTCCGCAGTACGACGAGGATCCGGAGCACAAGTGGCCGGTCATCCTCTTCCTCCACGGCAGCGGCGAGTGCGGGACCGACGGCGTCAAGCAAACCACCGTGGGCTTGCCGCGCTACATCGCCGGTCGCCCGACGAAGTTTCCGTTCATTACCGTCATGCCGCAGGCCCACACGCTGTGGTTCAGGGACGGAGATTCGATCGCGACCTGGGCCATTCTCGATTCGGTCCTCAAAGAATACCGAGTGGACCGCGATCGCGTTTACATCACGGGGCTCTCGATGGGCGGCTTCGCCACATGGGAGTTCATCATGTCGCGGCCGGATGTCTTCGCTGCGGCCGTGCCGGTCTGCGGCGTCGGCAACGCGGCGTTCGTGCAGAACATCAAAGACTTGCCCATTTGGGCGTTTCATGGCGCCTTGGATACGAACGTGCCCGTCAAAGGGTCGCGGGCACCGATCGAGGCGCTGCGCAAGCTCGGCGGCAGCCCGAAGTACACGGAGTACCCCGATCTCAGGCATGTGTGTTGGGATCGCGCCTACGCCGAGAAGTCGCTGTGGCGATGGTTGCTCAAACAGCGGCGAGCCCCTCCGCCGCGCGTCATCGATCTGTTGTTTCCCGGTCGCGTGACGAAGGCGTGGTGGCTCACCGCCCAGGCGGCCGAGGGGCTGGACAAACCGGCACGCATCCGGGCAGGGATAGACGAGTCGCATCGCATCGACATCAAGACCGTGGGCGTCGTGGCGTGGACGATTCTCTCGGCGACCGATCCGTTGGAGATCGGCGACGAGATCAGCGTGACGTGGAATGGCAAGCCGTTCTACAAGGGGCCGTTCAAGGGCGTCGTGGGGTATCGACCGCGCGTCACCTCCCAGCCGGCCTCTGGGCCCAGCACCGCACCAGCGCCGTGACCCACGTCTCCTCGGCGACGTTCGTATGACAGCGCGACGTCGCCAACCCACAACGAGCCGCGGGCTTTCCCGGCGCGCCGGGACGCGGACATGCACGGGAGCGTGGCGCTGCCTCGCCTGGAAACTCCGCGCGAGTTGAAGCTCGCGGCTCGCTATGGAAAAGTAGCGATGTCATATTAGTGCGTCTCTTGTTCTCGCGGATATTGCGATTGGCTGTGCTGCTGATCGCGGTGGGCGGTTCGTGATTCGGCCTCGATGAAGACGCGGCGCACGTCCGGCACTGCCTGCTTGATCCGCCGATTGAAGTCCGCTACCGCTGTCTCTACCTCATTGCTCGAAAGCCCGTCGGCAAAGTCGATGCTCACATTCACCAGGATGCTCTGAGGCCCCATGTGCATCGTGATGAGCTCGTTCACTCCCTTGATGCCGGGATGGACGGAGACGATCTCGCGGATGCGGCGCTGCGTCTCGGGATCGGCCGCTTCGCCGATCAGCAGACCCTTGGTCTCCCATGCAAGCCAACAGGCGACCGCTGCGAGTATCAGCCCGATGATGACGGACGCCGCGCCGTCGAAGTAGGGATTGCCTGTGATATGACCCAGCCCGACGCCGAGGAAGGCAACGACCAGCCCGAGCAGGGCGGCAGAGTCCTCGAACAGGACCACGAACATCGTTGGGTCCTTGCAGCGACGCACGGCCTCGACGTAGCTCCGGTCGCCTTTCGACGCTCGGAAAGCTCGCCACGCGAACCACCATGCCCCTCCCTCGAACACCATTGCAATCGCCAGGACGATGTAATTGACGCCTGCATTCTCGACTGGACTCGGGTGCGCCAGGTGCTTGATGCCTTCATACAGTGACACGCCGGCGCCCACTGCGAAGATGAGGATCGCGACCACGAACGACCAGAAGTAGACCTCTTTGCCATGGCCGAGAGGGAATTCCTCGTCGGCAGGTCGATTCGCCTGCTTGATTCCCCAGAGCAGAAGGAGTTGATTGCCCGTATCGACGACGGAGTGGACGGCTTCGGCGAGCATCGCGCTCGAGCCGGTCATCGCGGAGGCGATGAACTTCGTCACCGCGATGGCCGCATTCCCCGCGAGTGCGGCGTAGATGACCTTCTTTGAGCCGCTTGCCATGGTGTGGATCATACGGGCCGGATCGGCGAGGCGACAAGGACTGCCGGTTGGTGGGTCCTCATTCCCGCGTCCTTTGTGCGGCCCCGCTTGACGGCTGCCGCCAGCACGACGTCACGTTTTTCGAGTACGGAGCCTTTTGTTGTTGCTTGTGATCAACCTGCCGGATCCCAAGACGGGCATGCGTGAGTTGTTCCCTCGCTACTTCTTCCTGGTGACCCACTGGCGGGAAGAACAGCGTGGCGGTTGGGAGTTGTTGGAGCACTACCGCTATCGCGGGACATTCGAGGATCGGTTGGGCGAGTTCAACGGCGCGATCGGCAGCGGTTTGTCGGCGGGTTCGTTCGCGGCCAACGAGGCCAG
>CAYYPB010000002.1:20060-30160 GCA_964473405.1 uncultured Planctomycetaceae bacterium | reverse complement strand
GGCTGAAGCCCGCGGCTCGTCCCTTGGATGGCGACCTAGCGCTGTCATACTAGGCCGGGCGGTCTTGTGCTCTACTGCTCAGGCGAGGCTTGCTTCGGCGCGGGGCAGGATCGAGGCGAAGTCTAGGCTGTTGCAGCATGCTCGCGACGCCGCTTCGAGGTCCGCGTTTCGCCAGTTGCGTTGCTCGGGCGTCAGCTTGGCGAATGCCCGGCGTGCGGCCTTGAGGTCTCCGTCCATCTCGTAGTAGCTCAGGCATCGCGTGATGTCGCCGAGGGCGGCTTGGGTGCCGGCCGCCTGGCCGCAGCTACCGTCGCATCCGTTGCAATAGGCCGAGGCGTATCGCTTGTAGAGATCGGTGACGGCCTGGACCTTCTTCTTGTCGAGCGGCTTGAACTTCTTGGCGGCGGCCGCGTTCTCCTTGATGATCTTGAGGCTGGGCATCGCCGAGCAAATGCTGGCGAACCGTTCGTCGGTCCAGACCGCGTGCAGAACGGCCTCGTGCTTGTTCAGGCCCATCTCCTCGAACTCGGGCAGGAACTTGGGCGCGTGTTGAACGCCGCGCATCTCCTTCATCGAGATGAGACCGATGCCGGCCTTGTGGCAAGCGTCGAGGGCCTTGTTGAATCGGGAGTTCGTCTTCACGAGTTGCGGGTCAGTGGCGACCATGATCGCGTCGACCCAACTGCCCTTCGCCGCGTTGTTCAAGAGAGCGATGCGGAGCGGCACGCTCGTATGCGAACTGAAGCCGGCGAAACGGATCTTGCCGGCCTTCTTCATCTTGTCGGCGGCCTTGCCCCAGTCCTTCTTCTTCGGGACGGTGCGGTGCGCCTCGTCTTCACCCAGGCCGTGCAGGAAGAACAAGTCGATCGTGTCGATCTGGAGTGCTTCGAGGCGACGGTCGACCATCTCAACCCACTCGTCCGGGCTGCTCGGGTGGTCTTTCGTGACGACGAAGAGCTTCTTGCGGTTGTCCTTCTTGGCCATCCACTTGGCGATGGTCGTCTCTGACTTGCCGTTGCCATAGCAATCGGCCGTGTCGAAGTAGCGGATGCCAGACTTGTACGCGGCGTTGAGCAGGCGATCGTTCGTCGGCCCGGCCGAGCCGTAGTTGAGAATGGACACCTTCTCGCCCGTTCGCGTGCCAAGGACGCGCTTCGGGACGAGCTTGCGGCCCTTCTTCTTCTTGCTCTTCTTCTCGTCCTTCGGCCCAGCGGCCTGAGCGGCGAGCGGCAGACTCACCGCTGCCGCGGCGGTCACACCGGCCTTGACGAATTCGCGTCGGGACACTTCGGCAGGGTCATGTCTGTCTGTCATAAGGGCCGCTCCTTGTTGTTATCGTTGAATCGAGTGTAGTGATCGTCGGGTTGTTGTTCAAGGTCTTCGCACATGGCGGTTTGGCCGCGACCCAACGGGGAGCGCTAGTGGACAGCGTTAGCGCTCCCCGTTCGGTCGCGGCCAATCGGGCTTAGGAAAGCAATCTGACTGATCGATTGCGATCTCGCTCCTGGTAGGGGTTAGAACGGGTTTCGCCCTCCGATGTCACGTATACGGCTCGTCGATCCCCCGTCACCGGACATTCCCGCTCGCAGAGACCACAGCCGATGCAGAGTTCCGTGTCGATGTGGGGCACCTTGAAGGCCATTTTCAACACAACCGTCGCTCCCGGGGCGGGCGGGCGGATGAAACGACCGTCGATCATCAGCGTGTCGACGTCGTTTCCGACCACCCGATGCGTCTCCGTCATGCCATCGAGATGTCG
The DNA here is from genome assembly GCA_964473405.1 of uncultured Planctomycetaceae bacterium. Taxonomy (GTDB): domain Bacteria; phylum Planctomycetota; class Phycisphaerae; order UBA1845; family UTPLA1; genus CAYYPB01. The sequence continues at coordinate 28,401 of CAYYPB010000002.1, read as the reverse complement.
GACGAAGATGTGATAGGTCGTTGTCTCGTCGCCGACGTACGCCTGGGGGTCAAACACGGCCGGTTCGCCGACGGTGCGGCCGAGTTGTGGCCACTGCGTGACCGTGACGGTCCGGTCGGTCGAGCGCGTCGCCTGCTTCTTGCCCTCGCGGACGGTCCGCATTTGGCGTTCCGTGTAGATCGCCTTGGGACTCGTGGGGCAGACCTCTTCGCAAACGACGCAGGGGATGTTCTTGCTGTACGGCAGGCATCGACCGGGGTCGAAATGGGCCGTGCCGAGTACGACGGGGCCGGCCTTGGAATAATCGCCCGTACCGAGCTTCTCGTCGACGCCGATGCGCTGGATCGCGCCGGTGGGACAGACCTGTCCACAGGCCGTGCAGTTGAGCTGGCAATGACCCATGCGGAAGTTCATGATCGGCGTCCACAACCCTTCGAGCCCGCTCTCGAACATCGCGGGCTGGAGGACGTTGGTCGGGCAGACGCGGATGCATTGGTCACACTTGATGCAGCGTTCGAGAAACTCCAACTCCTCGACCGAACCGGGCGGTCGGATCACCTTGACAGAGAAGTCTCGCGTCGATTTTCCGCTGGCCCGCGCGAAGGGGTAGCACAATGCGCCGACGAGGGTGGCGAAGATCAGCTTGCGCCGCGAGACGTCGGGGTTCGTGACCTCGCTCTTCTTGTGCGGCAGAAAGGCGAATCTCAGCGCGTCCTCGGGGCAGTCTTCGATACAATTGAAGCAAACGAAGCACTCGCTCTTGCGCAGATCCTTGTGTGGATCGCAGGCCCCTTCGCAGTTCCGCAGGCACAAGTCGCAGTCGGTACACTTCGCGGGATCTCGGTCGATCCGCCACCAACCGAACCGGCTCAACACACCGAGCAGCGCGCCCAACGGACAAAGCACGCGGCAGAAGAACCGCGGGATGATGAGGTTCATCGCCACGAGGCCGAAGAGGATGCCCCCGATGAGGAATCCGCCTTCGTGCAGTCGATAGTCGCCGAATAGCTCCTGCGTCGGCATGTTCGCCGCCGGCAAGAGGGCAGTCGTGAACGAACGATAGAGCAGACAGATCGGATCGAGCAGCCCGATCTGAAGGCTGCCGAAGATCGCCAAGACCCCCATCCCGGCCAGGATGAAATACTTGATCTGTTGGTAGTCGCGATAGCGGTTGACCTCGATGGTCTCCTTCGGGCGCAGCTTGCGGAAGACCCAGCCGATGAACTGGTGCAGGGCTCCGTAGGGGCAGACCCAATTGCAGAAGACCCGGCCGAGAAACAGTGTCGGGATCAGAATGACGAGCGACCAGAGGAGACCCTTGTAGAGCGTGTGCGTCGTGATGGCCGTGGCGATGGCCACGAGCGGATCGACTTCGAGGATCTTGCTGACCCAGCGCCGAAGACCCGGCAGGGCGTCGAGGTTGGCGAACGTCGTCACGAAGAGGAATGAGAGGAACATCCCGAAGATCGCGGCGTGGACGACGATACGAATCGTTGTGATCCGCAGCGCGTTGTGCCACGATTCGCCGAACCGAGTGATCCGCACCTTGCGTTTCTTGGGATGCTCTGATGCTATCATCGTTTCCATCCGCGTCGGCGCGGGGGCCGCATTCGTCCTCTGCCCCTCACGACACTGAGCCGCCGCGCCCCACAGCCAAGCCGTCGAGATGCTCCAGCAGCAGGTGCGTCACGATCAGGTGCAACTCCTGCACATGCGACGAGTGCACATTGCTCGCGGTGAAGGCGATATCACAATGCGCCTCCGCCGGGCTGCCGGGTGGGCCTAGTAGGCCGACGGTCACGACGCCGAGGCTGCGGGCCCGCTCGAGTGCCCGGACGATGTTGGGACTCTTGCCGCTCGTGGAGAAGGCCACGAGGACGTCGCCCGCATTGCCGAGCCCCTGCACCTGGCGAGCGAACAGTTCCTCGAAGCCGTAGTCGTTGGAGATGCAGGTCATGGCCGCAGGGTCCGCGCAGAGGCAGACTGCGGCGATCGGCGGACGGTCCTGGTCGAACCGACCGATCATCTCCTCGGCGAGATGCAGTGCCTCGGCCGCCGAGCCGCCGTTGCCACAGGTCAGCACCTTGTGCCCGGCCTTCAAGGACAGTTCGATTGTCTCGGCGATTTGCGCAACCGTTTCGGCGGCATCGGTAAGCCGCGCGAGCGAGGCGAGGTGGACTTCGATCGAGGCTCTCATTCTGGAAGAGACGTTCATGCGATGGCACCGTGCTTGGACAACGGACCGGCGTCCCGGTCTCTCGTTCGCCGCTGGGTCGTCTTGGATTGTAGGCGATGGTCCGAGCGATTCAATGGACGTCGGTTTCGGAGGCCCCATCCGCGTACTCGCTCGTTGTGGGGCGATGGACTGCGGCGGGCTGTAGGCATGAAGAAGGCGGCGACTCGCATTGCGGGCCGCCGCCTTCGGGTGTTCAACTGTTGGACGATGCCATCAAGCCGCTATTACGGCACGAGGACAGCGTCGGAGCGACCGCCAGGATTGGCGATGTTGATGTTCGGCTTGCCCGTGCCCGGATCCACGGGTGAATTGTTGCTGGCGGCAAAGTAGGTGTAGCAGTTGTCGCGGCCGCGTGAGACCTGGGCCACGGTGGTGTTGCCGGACAGGCCGACGTCGGGACCTTTCTCAAAGCTGACGTGCCCGTCTTGGTAGAGCACGTTCTGCCCTTCGCGGTTGGTGTGGTTGTTGCTGTTGCCGCGGAACTGCGAGAGGCGGTCCGTCTGGGGTGCAACATTGGTGACGCCACCCTTGATGTATGGGTTGGCGTCGGCCATGAACGGGAAGGTCGGCTCGGAGGAGGTTCCAACGAGCTTCCGATCCTTGTCGTGCTGATACTGATAGGCATAGCTCAGGTTGTTCATGGTCGCGAAGTCGTAGTAGGCGGTCGTGTCCTGAGCAGGATCCGGCTGGTCCGTCGTACTCGGGCAGATGAACTGCTTCGGCGTCGAGTTGCCGGCGCGAACGATCGTCCACATGTCGACGGTCGGCGAAGGGATGCCGGTCGTACTGGGGACGTTGACGCGATCGGGGTGGTCCAGCCCACCCGTTCCGTTGGTGACGATGTGCATCTGGCCACTGTTGGCCTCGAGGATTTGGGCGATGGCCGGGAAGACACCGGGCTCGTCCTGGGCGTAGATGTACATCGCTTGTCCGATGCCGCGAAGGTTCGCAGCACAGACGGTGCGCTTCGACAGCTCTCTGGCACGAGAGAGACTGGGAAGCAGGATCGAGATCAACAACGCGATGATCGCGATCACAACCAACAACTCAATCAGGGTAAACGCTTTCGTTCGTTTCACAGCAACTACCTCCAAACGGCAACCGACGAACCTCTGTTCCAAGGGTCATCAGCGAACCAAGTTCGACCTAGGAAACAATGAATAAGAGCTTCCACTCATGGATCCGGGCCAGGAGCCCGCACTCTGCTGACGAATATCGTCCCTGGCCTTGCTGAATCCCCTCTGACTAGTCGCGACGGCCGGTTGCCTCAACCGTTGCGGCCTTGAAACCCAAGAACCCCCCGGCAACAATTGCCGAGGCTCGGGCGTTTGTATTGATCCTCTTCCGGCCGTCGCCTGCGCGGGCTGCGACGCTGCCGGAGTCATCGGGTAGCTGTAAGCAATAGTTTCGAACTAATCCCCTGTGCAGTCCGTACCAATCTCGCGGGGCGAGTTACCTCGCGAGCGAACGTCCTACAAGCGAGAAGGCGGGAGTCCCCTTGGTGGGGGCGGCGTTGGGAACCCCAGGGTTCGCTGCGCCGCCGGAATGAATGAAGAAGCCGTGCAGAATAAATGACTCGTGTGACGGCGACTCCGCGCTCTTGTTTGGTGTTCCTCGCAGAACTTATCAGGACGCTCACCAGCATCCATTCTACGCCATCCACAAGATGCCAGTCAACCGTTTTTGACGATCGTTCCGCAATAGATTCTGCGGTGTCCGAGCATCGGCGTCCGAGAAGCCCTCTCGCCAGGCCGAAGCGAAGTTTCTCACTCTGGCAGTTTCAGGATATCCACACTCTCTGAATCGTATTGCCCCAGCCCCAAGCCGTGGGCTGTCACCAACTGACGCGGGATCCGCGCGGCGGGAAGCAGCGGCTTCAGCTTCCGAATTGCCCGGATTTCGTTCAGGATCCCATAACCCACGGCATCGCAGGCCACAGGATCCTGCCCGAAGAGGAGGATGCCGGCCGCAGCCATGTCTTTCTCGCCAGCTTCGGGACCACGGTCGAATGGGATTCGTAACCCATTGACAATGTTGAACTTAAGCTTGGATCGGATCGGCGGTGACGCTACGATTTCAGCGATGGCCGGATCGCAGCCGTTGCCGTGGAATCTGGACGGATGGCGGATCAGGCCGTGAGAGAGATTCTTGAGGCAGCACGTCATCGTTGCCAGGTGGTGCGTCTTCAGGAACGGCACGTTGATGATGGCCGTCGCCTCGTCGAGCGCCGCTATGAAGCTGTCCTGCCCGGAGGCTCCAAACTTCACGAGGCGATCCTGCCATCGAAGGTCGGGCGACCGCGTCTTGCGGGCCTTGGACAGCCCGCCGATTTCCTCGACCAGCATCAACTGCTCGGGCTTCCAGCCGCTTTCGGTCAGCAGCCTGACCAGTTCTGAGGCCACGGCCTCGCTCGTGCCGACCTGCCGGGCAGCGGAACTGTTGAACTTGATCAGGATCACGTCATCAGGCGTCAGAATCCGATGCCACGCATCGGCGACTGTTCGCGTGCCCGTGAACAAACGCAAGCCTTCGATCAGATAGTCCCTGACGAATGCCCTTTGCACGACGCGAACGGGCAGGATGCGATGATCGGTGACCTGCACGACGCGGACCTTCGCCGGCGGCGCGGCGGGGGCGGTGGTCGCCGGCGGAGCGGCCAGAAGGTCGAGCGGGCGCGATCCGCCGATGGCCAAGGCCGCCGCGGCACCGAGGGTATGCTTGAGGAACGCTCTCCGCGGCGTGGTGGCGTCGGCGTCCGGGCCGTCCGGCTGTAAAGGGTCCACGTTGACAATCCCTCTGGCGCTGCCTTATCACCGTGAACAGCGAGTGCTGAGAGCCATCGGTGGGGTGGCCCGCCTCCTGCTGGAGGTGGGGACACGATGATCGGGCCGTTCGGCGCGTCCATCATCGACTTCCCCATGTCCAAAGGACGTGGGCCACCCTACTCTATCGACGTTGGTTTCGACAGACTGCAACAATGTGGGAGGCGGGTAGTGACAAGCATCATCCAGGATCGGCATGACATCTTGCGTTCATCCTTCGAGGCCGTCGGGCAGGGGCACGTTCTGGCGTTCTGGTCGTCGTTGAGCGAGGGCGACCGGGAAGCGTTGCTCGGCGATCTCGAGCGCGTGAGCGTTCGGCAGATTCCAGGCCTGGTCGAATTGCTGAGCGCTTCACAGCACGATGGCATCGACAACACGAAGATCGAGTCCGCCGTGGTCGTGCCCCGTGACGCGGTGACGAGCGACATCGCGGATCGCGGTCGGGCACTCCTCTCGGCGGGCAAGGTCGCGGCCTTCACCGTGGCCGGCGGACAGGGAACGCGGCTCGGATTCGACGGCCCCAAGGGCGCGTTCGAGATCTCACCCGTTCGGGGCAAGCCGATGTTCCAACTTTTCGCCGAGTCCATCCGCGCGTCGGAGGTGAGGTACGACACGGCCATTCCCTGGTATGTGATGACCTCTCCGGCCAACGATGCCGAGACGCGCGCGTTCTTCGAGGCGCGTTCGTTCTTCGGGCTCGATTCGGATCGTGTTCGGTTCTTCCAGCAGGGTGTCATGCCGGCGTTCGACGTCGACGGCAAGATGATGCTCGATCAGAAACACCGCGTCGCCCTTTCGCCCGACGGTCACGGCGGTTCGCTGCTTGCGATGGCGACGACCGGGACGCTCGCCGACATGGCCGAGCGCGGCATCGAGATCATCAGCTACTTCCAGGTGGATAACCCGCTCGTGTCAGTTCTAGATCCGGCGTTCATCGGCCTTCACGACGAGCGTGGCAGTGAGATGTCGAGCAAGGCGTTGCCCAAGGCGGACGATCTCGAACGCGTGGGGAACTTCGTGATGACCGACGGACGGATGAAGGTCATCGAGTACTCCGACTTTCCGGACGACCTTGCCCATGCACGCAGCACTGATGGCTCGCGCCGATTCGACGCGGCCAACATCGCGATTCACTTGCTGTCCCGCTCGTTTGTCGAGCGGCTGACGGTCGATCCCGCGGCCTTCGCCTTGCCCTGGCACTTGGCTCACAAGAAGGTCCCCCATGTCGATCTCGCATCGGGCCAACGCATCGAACCCGATGCGCCCAACGCCACGAAGTTCGAGGCGTTTGTCTTCGACGCACTTCCGCTGGCCCGCAACCCGATCATCCTGGAAACCTCGCGCTCCGAGGAGTTCAGCCCGGTGAAGAACCCGACGGGCGTAGATTCCGTCGAATCAGCCCAGCGAGATATGATTCGGCGGACCGGCCGCTGGCTGGCGGCGGCGGGTGTGAACGTGCCGCGGGACGGGGGCGAGTGCGTCTATGCTTGCGAGGTCAGTCCGCTCGTGGCGTTGGATGCCGAGCAGCTCAAGGAACACGTCCGCGACGGGACGCTGCCGCCGTGCGCGGTGGCCCCGTCGGGCGAGGCCCTTTACTGGAGTGAGGAGAGCATGGCCCATGATTGACTGGCCTTGGCGACAGCGAACCCCACTGTGTGTGCTGACGGTTTTCGTCGCGGCCCTCTCGGCCGGTGATCGAACGCTGGCGTCCCCAACCGTTCGAGGCGTCGTCTTTGACGATCGCAACACCAACGCCGTGCGAGACGCGAACGAACCGGGCCTGCCGGGCGTGTGCGTCTCGAACGGTCGCGACGTCGTGAAGACCGATGCCGAGGGTCGATACAGTCTGCCGATCGATGACGATGACATTGTATTTGTCATCAAGCCGCGCGATTGGATTCCGCCGGTCGACGCGTTGAACCACAGCCGTTTCTACTACGTCCACAAGCCGGCCGGATCACCCAAGCCTCTCAAGCACGCCGGCGTTTCGCCGACGGGTCCACTGCCAACGTCCGTCGACTTTCCGCTCATCAGGCACGCCGAGCCGGAGAAGTTTCGCGTTGTTGCGTTGGGTGACCCACAATCAGGAAACGTTACAGATCTGAACTATCTCGCTCGCGATATCGTCGCGGAGCTGATCGGCGTGGATGCGGCGTTCGGCGTTTCGCTCGGGGACGTCGTGTTCGATGACCTCTCGCTCTACGCCCCGCACAACGCCCTGGTCGGCAAGATCGGCATCCCGTGGTTCAATCTCCCTGGCAACCACGACATGAACTATGACGTCAAGTCCGACGAACTCGCCGACGAGACATGGGAGCGCGTCTTCGGCCCGACGACCTACAGCTTCGACTGGGGCGGCGTTCATTTCATCATCCTCGACGACGTCATGTACGACGGCCACATCAAGCGGGGCAAGTATCACGGGGAGTTGGGGCGACATCTGACCTTCATCGAGAATGACCTGCGGCATGTGCCCGACGAGAAGCTCGTCGTGCTGATGATGCACATCCCGGTCATCGAGGTGGACGATCGGGCGAAGCTGTTCGCGCTGCTTCAGGATCGCACGCATACGTTCTCGATCTCCGGGCACTGGCACATCCAGCGGCACTTCTTTCTCGGCTCCGAGGATGGATGGAAAGGCAGCAAGCCACACCATCACCTTGTCAACGTGACGGCCTGCGGAACCTGGTGGCAGGGCGCGCCCGACGAGTACGGCATTCCTCACACGATGATGCGCGACGGCGCGCCGAACGGTTACTCGGTCCTCACGTTCGAAGGAAATGACTACTCGATTCGGTTCAAGGCCGCTCGACGACCGGCTGATGACCAGATGTCGATCTTTCTTCAGGATAGCGTTTCGCGCAGTGATCTGGGCGAGACGGAAGTCGTTGTGAACGTCTTTGCCGGATCATCGAAGTCGACGGTGAAAATGCGCGTCGGCGACAGGACGCCGTGGAAGCCCCTGGTGCAAGTGGAACGCCTGGACCCGTACTACGCGGCGCTGTTCCTTTCGCAGATTGGCAAGACGCTACCGAAGGGCCAACGTCTTCGCGCCGGCGTCAACTCGCCGCACATCTGGACGGCGAATCTGCCCGGCGATCTGCCCGTCGGAACGCACGTTGTTCATATCCAGACGCGCGACATGTTCGGCCAGATCGCACACGGTCGGCGTGTGATCCGCGTTCGATAAGGTGGCAGCGTTCCTTGGATCGTAGCGCGCGGGCTTGCACTCGGCTTGCCGTTTGGCGAATCGACAAGCCCGCTGCTTACGTTTGAGATTCGG
>CAYYPB010000002.1:0-19960 GCA_964473405.1 uncultured Planctomycetaceae bacterium | reverse complement strand
TCGTCGCGTGGTGTTTGCGGTCGAACCAGAAGTTGATGAGCAGGATGATGACGCCGAAGACGAGCAGGGCGTCGGCGATGTTGAATATCCAGGGCCACAGGGCGAAGCTGCCGATCTTGGCTTCGATCTTGATGAAGTCTCTCACGACCGGCTGCGGGCCGGAGCCGGGTTGGAGGCGGCTGACGGCGTGAGACCGGGGATTCTCTCCGCGAGGAAAATCGCCGAGTACGACGTGAGACTGCGTTTCGCTGACGAGCGTGCCGATGTCGCGACCGCGCGAGGTGTGGGCGACGTAGGCTTCCTGGGTTGTTCGGTCATAGAGATTACCCAGCGCGCCGCCGAGGACGAGCCCCAAGGCGATGTGCATGGACCAGCGTGAGGCATGGGAATTGGCGAAGAGATAGAGCACAAAGAGCAGTGCCAGCACCGATGCACCGACGAAGATAGGGGCCATGCCGGCACCGAGCCCGAAGAGGGCGCCGGGATTCAGCGACCGTTGCAGATTGCAGAGGTTCTCGACGAGTACCTTCGTCTCGGTAGCGTCGAAGCTGCGAAAGGCCCAGTCCTTGGTCCACAAGTCCGCGGCCAAGCCGATCAGCGTGATGATCCAGAGACGCATGTGACTCGGCGCATGGCCCATGGCCCAGCGATCACCGCCGGTACCGGGCTCGGCCGGGGAACTGCTTTCGCGCGTCGCCGCGTTGGTCTGGTTCGGTGAAGCCATGAATATCCGTTGTTCGTGATCAGACGGCCGCCTTCGGCACTAGCGACGGCCGCGCGTCTGTTCTTCCGACCGCTTATGATCGATGCAGAATCTGGCCCACGGCTTGGCCTTGAGCCGGGCCACCTTGATCTGCTTGTGCGTCGCCATGCAGACGCCGTACGTGCCGTCCTTTATCCTTCTGAGGGCCGCGTCGATCTCCTTGAGCGTTTCTCGTTCGCCTTCGATCAGGCCGATGGCGAACTCCTGCTCGTAGTTGTCTGTTCCAATATCGGCCATATGGATCGGCATCATTGAGAGATCGCCGGCGACGGACGAACGGTTCTTTCCAAGCGCCTCGTTCTCGAGGCTGTCGACATCGCCAACCAACTCGCGTCGCTTGGTGATCAGCAACTCTCGAAAGCGATTGAGCGACTCGGTGCCGAGCTTCGTCTTCGGCGTTGGCTTGGGCGATTCGCTCGTGGCCGGGCTCTCGTCGCGTTTCTTCGTGGGTCGTCGCTTGGCCGCCGTGGCGGAAACGACGCGGCGATTGGACTGCTTGACCTTGCCGTTGCCTTCGGATGCTCGATGATTCTCGGGGGGCCGAGAACCGTCCGAGCCTGATGGCGTGTGACTTTTTGCCAACGGATTCCCTCCATTTCGGATCGGCATACCTGCGCGGGGGCTGCGAGAAGGCCGAAAAAAAGAGCCCCAGGACTGGTGATTGTCGCAACCCCGCGATCCCCCTGGATCGCGCTTTGTGGGCATGCCGAGCCGTGCTACAATAGCCTCCATGCGGCGGCGTGTCAAGGGCTCGCCGTCGCGAGCAAAACCGGTTTTGGGTCGGTCGCTGTCGTGATCGACGATCTATAGTGCCGCGTTTGTGGCATTGTGCGCGCAGAGAGACTGCCGCATCTCCAATTGTGCCGCGAGGCGATGTTCACCTGTTGTTCGATTTCCAGACTACAAAGCGCGATGGCAGCACGCGGGCACGCTGTGGCCAGTTCGAAACGCCGCATGGCAGCGTTACAACGCCCGTCTTTATGCCGGTGGGCACGCGAGCCACCGTCAAGGGCCTGACGCCTGACATGCTTCGCGCCGTCGGCAGCCAGATCCTTCTGGCCAATACCTATCATCTGGCCCTGCGCCCCGGTGCCGAGACCATCGCCAAGCTCGGTGGCCTGCACCGCTTCATGGCCTGGAACGGTCCGATCCTGACGGACAGCGGGGGCTTTCAGATATTCAGCCTGGCCGATCTAGGCGAGATTGATGACGAAGGCGTCACCTTCAAGTCGCACATCGATGGCCGGCGCATTCGTCTCGACGCGCCCGGCGCGATCGCCATTCAGGAACAACTCGGCGCCGACATCATCATGGCTTTCGATCAGTGCCCCGCTCTACCTGCCGACGCGAAGACGCTGCGAACGGCCGTCGACAGGACCGTGCGATGGGCGGCCCAATGCAAGGCAGCGCAGAGCCGCGAGGACCAGGCACTGTTCGGCATCGTCCAGGGCGGGCTCGACTTGGACATGCGACGCTGGTGTCTCGACGCACTGGTGGAGATGGACTTTCCCGGCTACGCGATCGGGGGGCTCTCTGTCGGCGAGTGCCCCGAGGAGATGGCCGATCTTCTCTCGCGGTTCGCGCATCAACTGCCGGAGGATCGGCCCCGCTATCTCATGGGCGTGGGACGCCCCATCGACCTGCTTCGGGCCGTTGCCGCCGGTGTGGACATGTTCGATTGCGTGATGCCCACGCGCAATGGTCGCAACTCGTTCGCGTTCGTGGACGACGGGTTCGTCCGGCTGAGGAACGCCAAGCATCGGACTGATGACGCCCCCATCGATCGGTCCTGCCCGTGTTATGCCTGCGAGCACTTTTCGCGGGCCTACTTGCGGCACCTGTTTTTGGCCGACGAGATGCTCGGACCCATACTGGTCTCGATCCACAACATCGCGTACTATCACCGCTGGATGCAGCGGATCAGAGACGCCATCGAGGCGGATTCGCTAGACGAAATGCTCCGGGCAGCCGAACGCGATATCGCTGGCCGCACGGCCCAATCTGAGGACACCGAATGTTAGACACCTTGTCACTCATCGCCACTGCTGCAACTCCGTCGGGCGGGCAGGCACCGCCGGACTGTGGCGCCCTCGGCTCGAGCCCGTTGCCGATGTTCGTGATGTTCGGCCTGATCTTCTACTTCTTGATGATCCGGCCGCAGGGCAAAGAGAAGAAGCGCCGTCAGGGAATGTTGGATGCGCTCAAGAAGAACGACCGCGTTGTCACGATCGGCGGCATCGTCGGGATCGTCACGACGGTTCGGGACGACGAAGTGACCTTGAAGGTGGACGAGTCCAGCAACACGAAAATCACCTTCAGTCGATCCGCCATCCAACGCGTCATGAACGCATCGACCGAACTGGCCGGCGACGAAAAGACCAAGTCGTAGCGCGGTTTCATCCAGCATGTTGCGGCCGACAAGGACGTCGACCGCCTAGCGACTGTGAAATATCCTAGCCACCCGTGAGGGCATCGACGAAGAGCTGGATGTCGTCGCCATCGACGGTCGGGCCGTTGTCCATGTTGGCGCGGAGGATGTGGCAGGGGTCGGTATCGGTGCCGATCAGGACCGCAACGAACGGCTCGATGTCGCTGAGGTCCAGAATCTGATCGCAGTTGGCATCTCCGGCGATGATCGAGAAGCCGAACACCGCGTCTCCGCCGGGCTGGCCGTCGCCGGACGGCAAGAGCGTGGTGTCCCACCAGGCGCTATCGTCCACTTCACCGTCCAGTTTGACGCCGGCCACGGCAATGCCGTCGCTGGAGACCATGACGCTGTAGGTGTCGTTGGGCAGGCCGATATAGGTGATCGTGGCCGTCCGCGTCGCCGGAACGTAGACGGTGTTCAATGGCGCATAGGCACCCGTTACATCGCCCAGCAGCAGCACATCGAGCGCGTCGAACGTGCCTGCCACGTCATCGCTGAAGACGAGTTGCACGACCGACTCGATAGGACTGATGCCGTGGGCGTCGATCGTCGCGGCGACGATCACCGGCGGCGGGCTCAAGGTCGTCGCCAACTCGACCGTGGAGTTCGCCATGATCCAATGGCGGTTGTCCGTGCCGCCGTCTTCATCGAACTCGACGGTCAGTGGCGGGGCGTCGATGGGAAGCAGATAGTACTCCTCCCAATCGTCGTTCCAGACGGTATGCACCGTCGAGCCGCCAGCCGTCGTGACGCGAATGTCGATCGGCATCGTGATGAGCCCGAACCCGCGGGCGTTTTGCCTCTGCCAGATCGCCAGTCGCAGATAGTCCTGGCCGTTGACGTTGAGGACGTCCGTACTCCATTCATAGTCAGGGCTGCCCGGGTTCATCACCCACTGATCGGTGAACCAGGTGAGGTCGTTACCGAAGCTGGCCGACATGGACGCGATGAACTCGGTCGTGGAGGCGTAGTCGTCGGTGTAGGCCGCGCGATAGTCCACCAGGGCATCGAAGAATGCCGTCGTTCCCATGACGTGGCGGAGCATGTGCAGGATCCAGGCACCCTTGTTGTAGATATCGTTGGTGCTGAAGATCGCCCAGACCGAACTGATGTTCGTCCGGTAGGTCTGTGCGTCGGGGTTGCCCGGCGTGCGCTGGATCACGCGGTTCCAGTAGGCGGATGTTCCGCCGCCGACGCGGAGTTCCTGGTAGACGGCTTCGGAATAGCTGGCGAAGCCTTCGTTGATCCAGATGTCGTACCAAGTTTCGCAGGTGACGTCGTCGCCCCACCATTGGTGGCCGAGTTCGTGCGTCAGGATGTTCCGGTAGTTGTCCACCCTCCACATGCTGCTGAGGGTCTGGTGTTCCATGTTCGCGCCGAGTCCGCCCGAGCCGCCCGTCTCCGCGACGCCGTACTTCTCGTTCACGAAAGGGTATTGGCCGAAGCGGACGCTCATTTTCTCGAGCATGGCCGGGAGTTCGTCGCAGCCGGCCTTGTAGGCGGCGTAGGGTTCGCCCGCCCCGAAGTCCCAGTGGTCTGGGTAGAGGTAGCAGACGACGGGCATCGTGGCGGGCGTGCCCCCGTCGTCGTAGTTGTAGGTGATCTCGTACTTCTCGTAGTTGGTGATCGCCAGCGAGGCGAGGTAGTTCGTCATCGGGTAGGACTCGCGCCACTCGTAGCGCGTGCGATCCCCCGACAGGGCGACCTCGGCTTCGCAGACGCCGTTGGACCCGACGACGAGCGGATTCGGCACGGTGCAGTGCAGTTGCATCGTGGACTTGTCGCCAAGACTGTCCTTGCAGGGCCACCAGTAGCGTGCGTAGTAGGGCTCCGAGAGCGTGCCGACGGCCAGATTCGTGTTTCGCGTCCACCACTGGAAGGCGCCGAAGCCGCCGGCGGCCGGGTAGCCCTCGTAGTCCACCGCGACCTGAAAGGCCTCGCCGGCGTTGTAGGTCTGATCGAGCGTCACTTCCACCGTGTCGCCGATACGGGCCCAACTGCCCACGTTTCCGGCCACGGCGTTGACGGTCAGGCCGCTGGCGAGATCGAGGGTAAAAGTGGTCAGACCGTTGACCGTCGAGGCCGCGTCGGTGGTACAGACGCCTTGGACGCGCACGTCGGTGACGGTGGCGAGGTTCGGTTCGGGGATGATTTCGATGTCCAACAGGTAGTGGATGATGTCGGTGTCGGCATCGGCCTCTCGCGGGGATCCACCGCGTGGGCCACCCGGCGGCACGCCAGGGGTAAACGAGCGTGCGTGTCCGCAAAGTCCCTCGGCCTTGCCCTCATCGTGGGGGGACGGCTGAATCAGCGCCGATTGTGGGGATGCGTCGCATGGGGTTCGCGGCAGGATCTTGGCGGGCCCTTCGGCGTGCGCCGACGCGCAAAGCATACCCAGCCACATTGCGTGGATCGTCCACATTTTCATGGTGTGCCCCGCTCCTGGTCGGTGGCGGTTCCGGCGAACAGGCTTACCTCGGGTATCCGAACAGATCGGGAAGCCCCATCCGCGTTGCCGGAAAACGCACCTAGCACCCTTTCTTGAGTTCCCGAATACCGGTCCGTGTGGCCGGTAGCCGCGACCCCGAAGGGTTGATCGGCTGAATCGGTCGGCTCTGCCTGCTCCATGATACGCATCGGGTGGACCGAATACTAGTGCATCGTCACGCGTAATGTTGCGGGTTACGCGGTTCCCGCGGGTTATCCGAACCGCGCCCGTCAGGAAGCGGCCGACGGCCGCCCGGCTCGGCCACTCCCTTACGGTCGCGGTTCGGTTTGGGGCGGTCTGGCGAACCCGCGAGAACAGGTGTGCCCCGACGCTAGCCTCGCCAGCCCTCTACCCCGCACCGCGTCGCAAGTCGGGCGAGATCACTCTGGCACGCGAGTTGATGAGATATCTCTGATGGGATCGTGTTCGGGTTGTCGAGCGGACGATGAGGTGTTTCGGTTGCGCTCCGACCTCGTTCCGTCGCTCGGTCTTGCGGGTCGTGGCTTTGCCGTGAGGCCTGCGATGTTTTTCCGGCGATCTTGGCGTTGGAGGACTTGGCGCACGCTCAGGACACTGTAGTGTCTGAAATCGGGGAGGGGATCGCGCTATCGACGGCAACGCCGGAATGCGATGACCCGCGCTGTCCCGCTACTTCGCGACGACACGGACGCGAGGGTCGCATCGTTGCGACGGGAGTGTGTACGAAGCCGGCTCGCGCCGATGTTCGCAACGGCCTGCGAATTTTGCCGCAGCTTCTCGACGTATGGATATGTTGAGATGTAAATCCTGTCGTAGGGTGTTTGGAGTATCGGACGCGATAGGCTACGGCTTGGCCTCTTCTGCAGGGTGGCCTTGCCTGTACGGGAGGCACTGATGGCGGCAGGGAAACCTGGGCAGCAAACTTCTTCGGCGTCAGCCCGGACCGGACCGGGGCCGAGCTACTTGTTCCTTCCGGTCTTTCTGATCTTGGCGGCGTACTTCATCTGGTCTCCCCATGAGTTGGACGTTTCGATCACTCACGCGGTGGGTTTCGATGCGTCGGCTCTTTCGGAGCAGCCTCGTCGCACGATCTTGACCGATCCGCCCAAGATCCAGATGGGCAGCTTCACGCGAACGTGCATGAGTTGTCATCGGATGTTCCCGCCGCGAGCCGACACGCCGAAGCGGTTCCTTCAGCATTCGCATGTGACGCTCAATCACGGCATCAACGACCGTTGCAGAAACTGCCACTGGGAGACGGACCGTAACCGACTCGTCCTTCGAGGCGGTGAGGTCATCGGCTACAACGATGTCGTCCAGCTCTGCGCCAAGTGCCACGGTCTGATCTTCCGAGATTGGCAGCGCGGGGCACACGGTCGCACGAACGGCTACTGGGATAGCCAGCGAGGCGAGGTCCGGCGTCTGGCCTGCACGCACTGCCACGATCCGCACAATCCTCGCGTTCCCGCGATGGATCCGCTCAAACCGCTGCCGGGTCCGCACACGCTTCGGATGCCAGAGGTTGCGGCCGACGGGCACGGCAGTCACGTCGAGTCACGGGATCCGCTGCGCAAGTACAAGAAGCAGCACCGCGACAGTTTAGAGGCCGAACACAGCGACGACGAGGGATCGCATTGATGAGTGCCGACAAGAAAGACACTTCCGGGGTTCCTTCGCCCGACGTCACACGACGCGGTTTTCTCAGCGGTTGCGTTGCGGCGGCGGGCGGGGTGACGGCGCTGGGCACCGCCTTGAGCCCCCTCAAGGACATTGACAAGAACGACTACACGATCGAGAAGTTCCTCCAGAAGCACTACAAGGAGTTGACGCCCGAGGATCTCGAGGACGTTCTTGCCCGCATCCGCGCCGACGTGAAGAGACGTTATGACGTCACTGCTGAAATCGGTGACGCCAAGCCGAATGATGGCGTGGAGTTCGTCTACGGGCTGCATCTGGGCCGTTGCATTGGCTGTCGTCGTTGCGTGCATGCCTGTGTGAAGGAGAACAACCAGAGTCGTTCGCCGGAGGTTCAGTACATCCGCGTTCTGGAGATGCCGCGCGGCAGCGTGGATGTCGAGCAGGCCAATCACCACTACGACCGGGACAAGGTTCCGGACCCGAACTCCTACTACATGCCGGTTCAGTGTCACCAGTGTGCGAACCCCGCGTGCGTGAAGGTTTGTCCTGTTGAGGCCACGTGGCAGGAGCCGGACGGCGTGACGGTGATCGACTATGACTGGTGCATCGGTTGCCGGTATTGCCAAGCGGCCTGTCCTTATTGGGCGAGGCGATTTAACTTCATGCCGCCCGGCTACGACGATCCAAAGAAGGACATCAATCCGAAAATGGACTATCTTTCCAATCGCCCGCGCGGACGCGGCGTGATGGAGAAATGTCACTTCTGCCTGCACCGGACGCGCCGCGGGAGAATGCCCGCTTGTCTGGAGGTTTGCCCTGTGGGGGCTCGGAAGTTCGGCAACATCCTGGACCCCGAGAGTGAGGTGTCGCAGATTCTCCGCACGAAGCATGTGTTTGTGTTGAAGGAGTCCGTCGGGACACTCCCGCGGTTCTTCTACTTCTTTGATGAAGACTATCCCCGGAGCCATAAGACGCTGCCGGGCGGCGTGAAGGTTTCGTCGTCGACGGCTGGTGAGCCCGACGGTGCCGCCGGAGACATTGCATGAAGGCTTACTTTCGATTCCACTGGCGCTGCTTCCGCATCAGCTTCGTCGGCACCAGGATGTATCACGCGTGGATGTTCCTGCTGACGGTCATCTCGCTGTTGGGCCTGAACGCCTATTGCCGGCAGTTCACTGAGGGGCTCGTCACGAGCGGCATGACGGATCAGGTTTCCTGGGGCATGTACATCGCCAACTTCACGTTCCTCGTGGGTATGGCGGCCGCAGCCGTGATGTTAGTCATCCCCGTCTACGTTTATCGCAACCGCGAACTGCACGATCTCGTGATCTTCGGCGAACTCTTTGCCGTGGCGTCCATTGTGATGTGCCTGCTGTTCGTGACCGTGGACCTGGGGCGGCCGGACCGCTTCATGCATCTTTTGCAACGGTTCAACTTTCCGGGATCGATGCTAACCTGGGATGTTGTGGTTCTCAACGGCTATCTCTTGTTGAATCTGCACATCTGTGGCTACTTGATCTATTGCGACTATCGCGGCACGAAGCCCAGCCCTGTTTTCTATGTGCCGTTCGTCTTCGTTGCTATCGCCTGGGCTATCAGCATCCACACCGTGACGGCCTTCCTTTATGTCGGGTTGGGCGGTCGTCCTTTCTGGAACTCCGCCATCATTGCCCCGAGGTTCCTGGCGTCGGCGTTCGCTGCGGGCCCCGCGGTGATTATCTTGACGCTCCAGATCATCCGGCGTTATGGCGGGTACAGCATCTCCGACGAGGCGTTGAAGCTGCTGCGCAACATCGTGACCGTCGCTTTGACGATCAACATGTTCTTGCTGGGCTGCGAGGTGTTCACGGAATTCTACGCCGAGTCCGCGCACATGGTCTCGACGCAGTATCTCTTCCTGGGCCTGCACGGGTACAACGGGTTGGTGCCTTGGATATGGACGGCGATCGCGCTGAATAGCATCGCAATGGTGATTCTCTATCTCCCGCTGCGCCGCAGTCTGCGCTACATCAACGTGGCCTGCGTTTGCCTGGTGATCGGCATCTGGATCGAGAAGGGCATGGGCCTCATCGTTCCCGCCTTCATCCCCACGCCGCTCGGCGAGATGGTCGAATACCTACCGACGCTCAACGAGGCCCTGATCTGCCTTGGCATTTGGGCGTTCGGTCTTCTTTTGTATACGGTTTTTGTTCGCATCACGATTCCGGTCCTGTCGGGCCGATTGACGCATGACAAGATCTATCACACGAAAGGCCTGTGGACGCCGAGTCCACCCACCCAATCAACAGGAGAGACCGCACCATGAGAAACAAACGACACATTGCCTTCCCAACACTGCTGCCCGCGGCAGGTTTGCTTTGCACGCTGACAATCCTTTTCACCGCCGAAGCGGCGATGGGTCAGGCGGTCGGCCTCCCGCAGATGAGCAAGGAGTCGAAGGCCTGCATTGAATGCCACAAGGACCAGAGCAGGGCCCTGTACCAGATGTGGGGGGCGAGCAAGCACTATCGTGGCAATGTCGGCTGCTATGAGTGCCACGTGGCCGAGAAGGGCGAATCCGACGCTTACGAACACTTCGATTACACGATCTCGATCATTGTCAGCCCGAAGGACTGTGCACGATGCCACTCCAAGGAGGTCGAAGAGTTCATGGGCTCCCACCATGCCAAGGCCGGCCGCATTCTCGGTTCCTTGGACAACGTTCTGGCCGAGGTCGTCGGGGGCAACAGCGCGTTCAGGACGACGGGGTTCCCTCACGGAAACTCCGCCGCCGCAGTCAGTGGTTGCTGGCAATGCCACGGTTCGCGCGTGAAGGTTCTCGATGACGGCGAACTCGACCCGGCCACGTGGCCGAACACCGGCATTGGCCGGATTAACCCCGACGGTTCAGAGGGTTCCTGCACGGCTTGCCACTCGCGGCACACGTTCTCCGCCGCCCAGGCCCGACACCCCGACAATTGCGGCAAGTGCCACCTCGGGCCAGACCATCCCCAGAAAGAAATCTACGAGGAGTCCAAGCACGGCATCAAGTTTTTCTCGAACGTCGACAAGATGAATCTCGACAACCCCAAGTGGGTGGTCGGCGAGGACTACTGGGCGGCTCCGACCTGCGCGACTTGCCACATTTCGGCCACGAAAGACATGCCGGTGACACACGACGTCGGCATGCGCATCAGTTGGAACAACCGGCCGGTCGTCTCGGTGCGCCCGGAGGTGGCCGACGCCAAGATGGGCCTGCCCGGCAAGGATGTGCCCTGGCAGAAGCGACGCGAGAACATGCAGGGCGTCTGCGTCGCCTGCCACAGCCAGAGTTG
The DNA here is from genome assembly GCA_964473405.1 of uncultured Planctomycetaceae bacterium. Classification (GTDB taxonomy): domain Bacteria; phylum Planctomycetota; class Phycisphaerae; order UBA1845; family UTPLA1; genus CAYYPB01. Next base: position 9,350 of record CAYYPB010000002.1, on the reverse strand, counting down.
GGTGGACAACTTCTACGTGCAGTATGATGGGCTCATCGAGCTGTATAACGAGAAGTATGCCAAGCCCGGCAGGGACTTGTACGCTGCCGCCAAGCCGCTGCTACGGCCCATCAAGTTCGGCAACAAGGTCGACTGGACCTGGTTCGAGTTGTGGCACCACGAGGGCCGTCGCGCTCGCCACGGTGCGTCGATGATGGCACCGGACTACACGCATTGGTACGGGACGTACGACTTGGCCAAGCACTTCTATTCGAAGTACATCCCCGAACTCGAGGATCTCGTCACGAATGGCCTCGCCTCGTCAGATTCGGCCAAAGTCGAGGCCGCGACGGCGCTGAGGGCGAAGATCGATAGCGTTCTCAACTCCAAGGACCACCGTTGGTACCTGGGCAAGATGGATCCGGAAGAGAAGGCTCGACGCACAAGGGCTGCCGAGGATTTTCGGAAACGCTATAAGAACAAGTGATTCCAACACTCGCACTCATGCCGGCGCCGTGCATCCCGCGCGGTGCCGGCTAGGGTGCCGCCGCTGAACGAGGCAGGAAAGGCCGATGGGTCTTCAGGAACAGGAAGACAGCCTTCGAAGCGCCCTACGCGGTCACATCGCGGACAAAGCTGCCGCCGCCCGCGAGCGATACGGCCCGCTGTTCGACGACGAGGCGATTCAACGCCTCCTTGCTGACCGGCGGTTCGTCCGGTTTCCCGTCACCCTCCAATACGACGCCCGATCGCTCGAACCGGGTTGCGGCGCGGCCGTGCGGCCGTTCAGTGATGACGCCGCCGACGGATTCCTACTGAACATACATCCCGCTCTTCGCCAGCGGTTTGGTGCATTGGGGTTGATTGTCGCCCGGCACCTTGTTGAGATCAGCTATGGCCAGGTGGCGACGATCGAAGATGCGGAGGTATTCGGCGCGACGTTGATGGGCATGTCAGTCGAGGCGTTCCGTCGCGAGTTTTCTCAGTTGGCACACAACTTGCTACAAGAATAGGGAACTGGTTCTGTCTCGTGAAGTCGAGCGGGTCGACTGAAACAGCCTAGCAAACCCTGTACGGCCATCGCAGGGGCCTTCCCCTATTTCCAACGGCAGGCGAATAGCGCCATCGATCATGATCGCGCCACATCGAATGGCGTCTCGCTGGATCTTCTCGCCGTGCCGAGGTCCGAGGTAACCGCAAAACTATGTCGCCCCGGTTCCGTGCGTTTTCATGGCCGGCCAACCGATGCTTGCGTTTCTTCGGCTCCATGCGTTACTATCCCATTTGTGGACGGGCTTGTCCGTTGTGTCCCGCATCGTTATCCTGGCGGGTCGGTTGATTCGGAGAGACATGGCGCGAAGTTGCCGTGTCGTTCGTAGGCGCAGTGTGCAATCTGTCTTTGGCAGTTCTGGAGCCCAAGGTATGCAACTCACACGTCGAGAGATCATGGTTGCTACCGGAGCCATGACCGGCGCGATGGCCGCTCGCGCGGCCGGCTTGTCCCCGGTCATCCTCGCGGGTAGCGAAGACGGTGAGTCGAAGCCCATCGAGCGCATCGTGATGACACTGTGCAGACAGTGCCCCGGTGGGTGCGGTCTGCGCGTGCGCGTGGTCAACGATTGCGTCGTAGGTGTCGCGGGCAACCCGGATCATCCGATCAACCACGGCGGCGTGTGCGCCCGAGCGGCGGCATCTGTGCAGACGCTGTACAACCCTGACCGGCTCACGCAGCCTGCCGTCTTGGCCGGTCCGAAGGGCTCGGGTCGGTTCAGTCCAATCGCGTGGCCTGAAGCAATCAAGCGACTTGCGGAGCGGCTCGCGACTGTTCGCCGGGCACCGGGTCCGCACAGCGTCGCGGTTGTGACCAACGGCGATCGCGGCCTGACGCGGCTGCTGTGGAGTCGATTTCTTCGGGCATACGGAAGCAACAACCTGATCGATTGGTCGTCCCCGGAAGGACACAATGCCTACCCCGCTATCTGGGCGATGCAGGGACTGAAGACCGCCGTCGGTTACGACCTGGCGGAGTCCCGATACGTACTGTCGTTCGGCAGCCAGTGGCTGGACGCGCATTGGTCGCCGGTGCAGGCGAGCAGTTCTTTCTCGGCGTCGCGGAGCGGCAAGCGGGCCGTCCGCCCACGTTTTGTCAACGTCGAGCCACGTCTCTCGCTGACCGGTGCGAAGGCCGACGAGTGGATTCCGATTCGTCCCGGCACCGAGGGTGCCTTGGCGCTGGGCATGGCGCATGTGCTGCTTCGGGAAGATCTATACGACCACGAGTTCGTGGAACACCATTGTTCCGGGTTTGATGATCCGGTCGCTGGCAGCGAGGATCGGATCGGGTTTCGCCGATTGGCGCTTCGCGACTACGCGCCGGCCGGTGTGGCGAAGATCACCGGCGTCGAGGAAGGAACGATCTTCCGCCTCGCGCGAGAGTTTGCCACGCACAAGCCCGCCATCGCCCTGGGCTTCGATGGGTCCGGGGTGTCGGCACAGCGATGTTGCGACCGCATGGCCATTCACGCGCTCAACGCGTTGGTCGGGAGCATCGATGTTCCCGGGGGTGTGACACACTTCCAGGACATCGAGCTGCTGAGCCGTCCGATCTCCGAACCTGATGCTGTCGCGAAGCGAGGCCTTGCCAGGCCGCCGATCGATCAGGCGGACTTCTCGGCGCATCCGCTCGGTGACATTCCCGCGCGTCGACTGGCGGATCGGATTCTGGCTGATGTGCCGCACCCCATCGAGGTGCTGGTGCTCGCCGGTGCGAATCCCGTGTTCGACTGTGCGTTTCCAGAGCGCATGAAACTGGCGCTGTCCAAGGTGCCGCTCGTCGTGAGTTTGTCGCCGTGGCTGGATGACTCAGCTCGCTGGGCGGACCTTGTGATTCCCGATGAACATTTTCTGCAGCGTTGGGATCTGGATGTCTGTCACACGTTAACCGGAGAGCCGGCCGTGAGCCTCGGGCATCCTGCCGTTCCGAAGGCGCCCGAATCGCGTGGGTCGGCAGACGTCATTCTGGAATTGGCCCGGGCCATTGGCGGCCCGGTGAGCGCTGCGTTGCCCTTCGAGAATGCAGAGGCGGTGATTGGCGAGGTTTGCGATACCTTGTTCGCCTCCGGTCGTGGGAGCGCGTTGGGGCCACTGGAAGACGTCGGCTGGACTCGTCTGATGGAGCGAAGCGGCTGGCGGCCTCCCATGGCGGCAAGCTCGGCGGAGTTTCGCCAAAAGGCCATCCAGAACGGTGGGTGGTCGGATCCGATCTACTATCACCGCCAGTGGGACCGAGTTTTCCGGTCCCCCGCGCAGCGATTCGCATTTCATTCCGCTGTGATCGCCGCGCACGTCAAACCGCGGACGGTCGCGGACGACATCCGCTGCATGCCACACTACGAACCCGCCCTCGGTGATGATCCGAGCGATACGTTCCCGTTGCGATTGTACATCTATCCCATACCCCTCTTGGCGGGGATGACCGATACGAATGTCCCTTGGCTGGTCGATGCGTGCGGGGCCCATATGCTCGAACGATGGAAGAGCTGGGTCGAGCTGAACCCGGTCACGGCGGGGCGTCTCGGTATCGCGGAGGGCGACATGGTGATGGTCACCTCGCCCCGCGGTAAGCAGAAGGTCGCCGCCAAGCTGTTCGAAGGTCTGATGCCCGATGTGCTGGCGATGCCATGGGGTCTCGGGCATGAAGGTGGCGGACGGTGGACTGATGGCGTTGGGCAGAACCCGACCGCACTGGTGGAAATCCAAACCGACCCGCTTTCGGCGGGGTCGTACTGGAACGCGACGCGGGTCTCGATCCAAAAGGCGTGAATCTGGAGTAGTGTGCATATGGCCAGATGGGGCATGGTGATTGATCTGGATCGATGCAGTGGCTGTCAGGCCTGCGTCGTGTCCTGTCAAGCGGAGAATAACACGCCGCCTCCGAGCGAAAAGGAGGCGAAGCGAGGTCGGTCGATCGCGTGGATGGAACTGACCACGTTTTCTGCGGGCGAGTATCCGAACGTCAGGATGCGCATGCTGCCACGTCCTTGCATGCACTGCGACCACCCACCGTGCGTCAAGGTGTGCCCGGTGGGAGCGACCTACAAGAGTGAAGACGGCATCATCGGTCAGATCTTTGGCCGCTGCATCGGGTGCCGTTACTGCACGACCGCATGTCCTTATACGGTTCGCTACTTCAACTGGTATACGCCCGAGTGGCCGGCGCCGATGGAGGAGGGTCGTAACCCGGATGTCTCGATTCGGCCCAAGGGCGTCGTGGAGAAGTGCACCTTCTGCCATCACCGCCTGATCCTGGCACGCGATCAGGCCCGTTATGAAGGCCGCGAGCTCCGCCCCGGCGAATACACGCCGGCGTGCGTCGAGTCCTGCCCGGGCGAGGTCATGACGTTCGGCGACCTCGACGACCCCGAAAGCGAGGTCAGCCGACTGGCCGACAGCCGCCGAGCATTTCATCTTCTCGAGGATCTGGGAACCGAGCCTAAGGTGATTTACCTGCAGGAGAAGGAGTAGCCGTGTCCGGGAAGTCCACAGAGAATCCCCGGTCATGGGACTTGGGTGAGGATGCGGTTCTAGTCGAGCCGATCATCAATACGACGCGCCGTTTCTACATCTTCGTGGCGGTCATGCTGAGCATCACAACCCTGGGAGTCGTGGCGTACATCTACCAATACCGCACCGGCCTAGGCGTGACGGGGCTGAACCGGCCCGTGTACTGGGGTATGTACATCACGAACTTCGTGTTCTTCATCGGAATCAGCCACGCGGGGACGCTCATTTCCGCCATCCTGCGGATCGTCCATGCCGAGTGGCGACGAGCGATCACGCGCTCGGCCGAGGTCATCACGGTGATGGTCATCGTGTTCGGGGTCGGCAGCATCCTGATCGACCTCGGTCGACCAGACAGGATGCTGAACGTCGTCCAACACTCCAACTTCAGGTCGCCGTTGCTTTGGGATGTCTGCAGCATCAGCGTTTATCTGTGTTGCAGCGCTTTCTATCTGTATCTTCCGTTGATTCCCGATATCGCGATTCTGCGGGACAAGACAAACAGCAGGCGGTGGTTGTACGGTCCGCTGGCCCTGGGCTGGCAAGGAACCCCTCGGCAGCACAAGATACTCGCGAGGCTCATGGCGATCATGGCCATTGCAGTCATCCCGGTGGCCATCAGTGTTCACACCGTTGTGTCCTTCGTGTTCGCCATGACGATCCAGCCGATGTGGCACAGCGCGATCTTCGGACCGTTCTTCGTCGTCGGGGCGATCTTTTCCGGGATCGCCGCTCTGATCGTGGCGATGGCCATCATTCGATGGGTCTATGGACTGGGCAAGTACCTCAAGCCGATCCACTTCAACAATCTTGGCCTGCTGATGCTGGTGATGTGTTTGCTGTGGCTCTACTTCATGGTGTCCGAGTTCTTGACGACCTACTATGGCAACGAGCCCTCGCATATGGAGGTGTTCAACGCCAAGCTCTTTGGCAGGTACGCCCCGCTGTTCTGGACCATGATCCTGACGTGCTTCATCATTCCGTTCACCATTCTCTGCAATCCGCGAACACGAACGATCGCGGGGACCGTGATTGCCTCGATCAGCGTCAACATCGGCATGTACCTCGAGCGATACATCATTGTCGTCCCGAGTCTGTCCAGTCCGCGGCTCCCACAGGAACCCGCGATCTACGGTCCGACATGGGTGGAGTGGTGCATATTCGCGGGCTGTTTTTCCTCTTTCATACTGCTATATGGCTTGTTCACGAAGTTCTTCCCGATCGTCTCTATCTGGGAGGTCCAGGAGGGGCGTGAGACGGCCATAGCGGAGGTCACCGAGCGGGTCCGAGCGACGTTGCCCTCGTCGAGCGAGACCGAGGATCCCAGGAAGACATAGCGATGGAACGACACCAACACATTCCGAGATCGCCGGCCCCTGTCTGCCGCGTCCTGTCGCTGCCAGCGAGCCTGCTGATCGCGCTGTTCATGGCAAGCGCCACCGATCGTGCGATGGCCCAGGAGCCCGCCCCGCCCGTGTCCGACCGTGTGATGGAAGGCTGGAGGGTGTTCGTGCAGAAGCAGTGCATCCACTGCCACGCAGTCTGGGGGTTGGGCGGGGAGGTCGGCCCCGATCTGGGGCGCAGCGGAAGACGTCAGACCACCGGTGGCCAACTGGCTGGAATCATGTGGAACCACGTGCCCAAGATGTACTCGCACATGCGTCGCAAACGCCTCGAGTACCCGAGCCTGAGCCGAGAGGAAATGGGCGACCTGTTCAGTTTTCTGCTGTTCGTCCAGCATCTCGATGAGCCCGGGGATCCTGTGGCCGGCCGGCTCGCCCTTAATGACAAGGGGTGCGCGAGTTGCCACTCACTGGGTACCGGCGTCGATCAGGTTGCGCCGGACCTTCGGCGTTGGGCGGACTATATCAACCCGATCGTGTGGGCGCAGAAGATGTGGGAGCACGCGCCGGTCATGGAGAAGGCCATGGAAGAGGCCGACATGGCTTGGCCGAAGCTCGCCGACGACGATCTCGTAGATATCATCGCTTATGTACGCAGTGTCGGAGGGCGCGAGGCGAAGATGTACCTCGAGCCCGGCTCCGCCAAGAATGGTGCCCGACGGTTTGCCGAGCGGAAGTGCCACACCTGCCATAGCCCGAACGCCGCGGGCCGCGATCTGGCGACCGTCGACCTGCCGCAGAGTCTGGCTGCATTGGCCACACGCATGTGGAACCACTCTCCTCAGATGACGCGAGTCATGGAGGCCAAGGGCGTCGAGCGCAGTCCACTCAGCGCCCAGGAAATGAGCGACATCATCGCCTACATCATTTCCCTGCGCTCGCGTGATCGAGGGGGTAGCCCCGAGCGCGGGCAGGCAGTGTTCGAGAGCAAACAGTGCTCGCAATGTCACGGGGACACCGGATCGGAGGCAGGCACCGCGCCGGGCCTTCAAGTCCTCGTTGCATCCGGTTCACCGGTCCCGCTGGCACACGCGATGTGGAATCACGGTGTTACGATGATGGACCGGATGTCGGAGGCCGGCACCACTTGGCCGATGTTCCAGCCTGCCGAAATCGTCGATCTGATCGCCTATCTCAAGTCGCTTGAGCCAGAGGAGGCCAAGCCCATCGAGGTGAAACCCACTGTCGATCCCAAAGCTGCGCCCGTCGAGGTGAAACCCGTCATCGATTCGTCGGCACCTGCCGCGAGCTTGCCGCCCAAAGAGGTGCCCCCGAGCATCGCCCCCACCGTCGCCGAGCGCGCGAGAGAAGGGACGAATCACGAAGCAGGCCAGGCGACTGAGCGACCGACCAACGCGCAGTTCGTCGGCGTCAAGCGCTGCAAGAAGTGTCATGTCAAGCAATGGAAGAGTTGGCAAGACACCAAGATGGCCAAGGCCATCGAACTACTGGAACCCGGGGTTCGCGCCACAGAGAAACTCAGCCGCGGACTGGACGCCCAAAAGGACTATCGCACGGATGCTCAGTGCTTGAAGTGTCACACGACGGGATTCGGCGCGCCCGGCGGATACGGAGTTCCTCCCGTCGGCGATGACCGGGCAGTCGCACAGCTCGCAGGTGTCGGCTGTGAGTCCTGCCACGGCCCGGGAAGCGAATTCACCAAGATCCACAAGGACATCCAGGGCAGCCGACGCCCATACACTCGGGCAGAGTTGTACGAGGCCGGGCAGTTTGAAGTCACCGCTCGCGTTTGTGCTGGATGCCACGATGGGCAGGCCGCGTGCATTGCACCCGGCTACGAGTTTGATTTCGAGGATCGCAAAGAGCAAGGCACCCACAAGCACTACGATCTCAAGCTTCGGGGTCCGTAGAAAGTGCCGAGCCGGACTGCGAGATGGCGAATAATATGAAGTACGCGACTATTGGCATAATCAGTCTTATCCTGGTGGTTTCAATCGTGGCGCTGGGTGCTTGGGTGCAAAGCCCGGGCACGCTGCAACCCCAGCCTATCGCCTTCAATCATAAGCTGCATATCGAGGAAGCCAGCCTCGGTTGTCCTGACTGCCATCAATTCGTCACATCGCAGCACTATGCGGGTTTTCCGAGCAAGTACGTCTGTTTTGATTGTCACGATCCCGAGGACGATCCGGAAGCTGAAGACTTCAATCCGAAGCTCGCCAGCTTGATGGCGTTCGGAGAAACGGATGGCGACATTCCGTGGCATCGCGTGACTATCAACCCCGAGCACGTCTTCTTCTCGCACCGCAGGCACGTGACGGTTGCGAAACTCGACTGCCGCGAGTGCCACCCGGACATGCCCGATCGGACCAGTCCGCCCACGCGCGGGCCGATCCAGATGGCGATGGACGAATGCATCGATTGCCACGAGCAGAAAGCGGCCAGCGTGGATTGCGTTGCCTGCCATCGATAGCAAGGAGAGAAGCGGCGTTGGGCCGAGTCACTGGATCAGCGAACGCGAACCAAGTCGGGAGAATGCTATGAACCGGGTGGACCTGTTCAGAGACTCGCTGCTCTTTCGCAGCTGTGCCGAGCCGGACCTGATTCGGCTGGCCGACATCGCGGTGGAGCGAGAATTCGAGGATGGCCACGTCCTCTTCTCGCTCGGCGACGAGGCCAAGGACGTGATGGTGATTGCATCCGGCGATGTACAACTCGAATTTCCTATCATGATCTTCGGCGAGAAGAGGAACATCTCCTTCGAGACCAAGGGCCGCTCTCAAGTCGTGGGCTGGTCCGCCCTCGCGCCGCCGTACCGCTTCACGCTGAGCGGTCGCGTCAAAGGCGGGGCCAGTCTGCTGGCGATCGCTCAATCCGATTTGACGGCCCTGTTCGAATCCGAGACCTCGCTGGGATTGCAGGTCATGAGGAACGTCGCCGCGATCGCCAGCCAGCGGTTGCAGCTCACGCAGGTGATGTGGGCCGAAGAAGTCCAGCGGGCGATCAACGAGCGTTATCGTTGAATCCGTCGCCGGCAAGTCACCTGCATGGGCGATGATCAAATCGACGGCGGTCCAGATAGGATCGTGAGGCAGGCCGCCGACAATGCCTGCCGAGTATCGCGCCTGGCGCGGCCTGATGCGCGAGACGTCAGCGACCTGCGGAAGCTCTGGCACCCCAACGGCACCCGATCTGTTTCGGCCTCAACTGCGTGGGATATGCGACTGGGCCGGTTCTTGTGCAGGGCAATCGCATCCTCGTTTTCATGGGCGGGTGGCCCATCCCCTCCGAGCGTGGAGACGGGTCTCTCCCTCAGCCCCCGGCTTTGCCGGGGGAGTTCGCAGGCGGGCCTATCGCCGCTCTACCCCCCCCCGGGGCAAAGCCAGGGGCTGGGGGGCGTGAAACCACTGGCGGCGGCATCCCCCGCGGCACAGGAGACGAGAAACGTCC
>CAYYPB010000001.1:5629-31995 GCA_964473405.1 uncultured Planctomycetaceae bacterium | reverse complement strand
GATTCCCGAACAGTTGGGACAACTGTTCTACACTGGGCGATTCGCGAACAGTTGGGACAAATGGTCTTCACCTGGCGGATTGCGCGACAGTTGGGGCAACAGTTCTTCCACGGGCGGGCGGGTGTTCTGCGCAGAGCTGCGCGCGCGTTGCGAGCGATGCGTTGGCGGTGCTGTTGGGCACGGTTGCCGTGGTCGTGCTTCTGGCGATGCGGCCGCGACGGTACTTGCTCGGAGCGCTCGGGGCGGGCGCTGCGATGGGGTTGGGTGTCCTCGGCAAGACGGTTGTCTTTGGTGTCGTTCCGTTCGCCGTCTTCGTGTTTGTCTCGTTGGCGTGGCAACGGCGGCTTTCCATCCGTCGGGCGTGTCTTGGGACGCTCGTGATGTTGGCCGCGGCGACAGCGATCACGTTCTCGTATTTCGCGCAGAACATCGAGCAGTTCGGGATGTTGACGCCGATGCAGGAGGCGGTTCAGAACAAGGCCAACGGCAAGACGATGGACGACATGGTTCGGACGGTTTGGGATGCGGGTTGGTGGGACGATCTCGGTCGACGGTACTTCCAATATAGCCTCTGGTTTGGCGGGTGGAGTTGGCTTCAGCCGCTTGCGTTTCTGAAGACGGCGTATGCGTGCAACCTCTTCCTGGCGATTGCCGGTCTATTCCTACTGCTCCGGAAGCGCGTGCGGCAATCGCGGCTGTTGTTCGATGACAGTGGTACGGGTTGGCGGTTGGCGGCGTTGTGCTTCAGTGTGGCGGCGGGGCTGGCGTACCATGCGATACAGACAAAAATGGCATTGGGCAGCGTGGGGACGAATAGTTGGTACGCGGCGGTGTCGTTTCCCTGGCTGACGTGCCTTTGTTTTCAGGGTTGGGCTTGCTATCCGGGCAAATGGCTGACGCGCATTCTGGCGGCGGAGATGGTGGCGATCTTCCTCGTTGCGGAAGTGCATGGGACGTTGGGCGTCATGGTGCCGGCATTCACGGGGCACGGTTGGGGGGCAGTGGCCCGCGAGCGCTTGGCGCAGTTGCACGTAACATGGTTGGGCCCAGGCGTAACGGTCCCGGCGTTGGGCGTGGCGCTGGTGATCATCGGTATGGCGATGGCCGTATGCGTTTCGCGGCCCGAGCGGGCGCGACCGTAGCGGTGCATCCGACGCCGAAGCCTATTGCCGCAGAAAGTTCTCCAACAGGCGGATGCCTTCGACCGTGAGGAAGCTCTCGGGGTGGAACTGCACGCCTTCGAGTGGGGCGGTCTTGTGGCGGATCCCCATGACGATGTCGTCGTCGGTCCAGGCGCAGATGTCGAAGTCGTCGCCGATCGTGTCGCGGAGAACGACGAGCGAATGGTATCGCGTGGCCGTAAAGGGGTTGGAGACGCCGGCATAAATGCGCCGACCGTCGTGGTGAATCTCGCTGGTCTTTCCGTGCATGATCTTGTCGGCCCGGGCCACGGTCGCGCCGAAGGTGTGGCCGATGCACTGATGGCCCAGGCAGACGCCGAGGACGGGGATCTTGTCGTGGAAGAACCGGATCGCGTCGTTGCTGATGCCCCCCTCGGTTGGGGTGCAGGGGCCGGGCGAGACGATCAGGTGCGTCGGCCGAGTGTCGGCGATCTGTTCGACGGTCACCGCGTCGTTGCGATGAACGACGATCTCGTGGCGCGGGGGCGAGTGGCAGAGCCCGATCTCGCCGAGCCGCTGCACGAGGTTGTAGGTGAACGAATCATAGTTATCGATGATGACGATCATTTGTCCGGCATTATCGCCATATCGCGGCCGGCATCCACGCTGAATCCCGTCGAACGCGATCCAAGGGCTGTAGGCTCGGCTTGCCGGCCGATCCCGCCCCGTTCGGTGGTTGTACAGTCGCCGGGGCGAATCTAGAATCTCGGGTTTCCTGAGTTGCGCTCGCGTCGCCGTCCGTCGTCCGTGATGACGGTCCGCAGCGAGCCACGGACACGACAGATTTGTCCCCTATCCGGCTGCTCATTCTTGATGTCGACGGCGTCCTGACGACCGGTGCGTTGCCGTACAGCGCGTCTGGCAACACGGTCAAGACCTTCTTTGTCCAGGACGGGGCCGCGATCAAGCTCTGGCAGCGGGCGGGCGGCATCGTCGCCATCGTCAGCGGGCGCGCATCCAAGTCGGTCAACGCCAGGGCAAAAGACCTGGGTGTGCAGACCGTTGTACAGGGCGTGGCGGAAAAGCTTCCGAGCTATGAAACCATCTGCAGCCAGGCGGGCGTCGCCGACGAAGCCGTGAGTGTCCTCGGCGACGACTGGTTGGACTTGGAGCCGATGGGCCGGTGCGGCTATCCCATCGCCGTGGCCAACGCCATTGCCCCGGTCAAGCGGGTCGCGCGATATGTTACGCGGCGACTTGGCGGTGAGGGTGCCGTGGCCGAGGCGATCGAGCGGTTGCTGCGGCACAACGGCGTCTGGGCCGAGACGACGGCGCATCTGCGGCGGTAACGCCGTTGTAGGCGAAAGTGCCCTATCTGAATCTGGTCCGCACAGCGGGCCCTACCACGTTGTCGAACATCGGGCTCAGTGTCATGCACAAGAAGATCATCCTGGCGTTGTTCACGTTCTCGGTTGTAGCGGGTGCGTACTTTGTCTTCTCCTATGGCGATCGAACGGTTACTCCTCCGGACCCGGGCGACGCCACGGAGGCGGTGCGCGTTTTCGTCACGAAACCCACGACTCAGGCGACCCAGACGCTCAACAGCCAAGGCGTTGATTTCAGCCCAGGTGATCAGACCGCCGTCCGCGTCTACGACGACATCACCGGGCGATTGAAGTACCAGTTCGAGGCCGAGCGTTGGGAACCCACGGGCCGCGACACCGACTTCCATGTCGAAGAGTTGCTCATCCAGATTCACATGCCGCGCGGCGAGGTCACGCGGATCAGTGCCGACAAGGCTGACATCACCCTGGCACGCAAGTCGCGCAACCGCACGGAGGCCCAACGCGGCATCCTCAAGGGTAATGTCAAGGTCGTGATTGACCGAACGACGACCGAGTGGCGGGTGCAGCACCCGGAGCTTGCCAGGCTCGAGAATCATCCCGAGTCGCTAGTGACCATCCTTATGGAGACGGCGCGATTCGACATGGATCGGGCCGAGTTGGTCTCCGACGGAACGGTCGAAGTCGACAGTGCCGAGGCTCGAATCGAAAACACGCGTGGCCTGACGGTGCATTGGGATCAGGTGGACAATCGCGTCGAGATGCTGCGGTTCGATCACGGTGGGAAAATGGTCCTGCGGCGAGGCGTGAATATCGTCGATTTCGCCCTGCCTGGAGCCGAACGAAAGAAGAGAAAGCGATCACCCGAGACAGACAGGACCGGTGGTGTCGATGCGGCCGCGCTGGCGACGGTGGACTTGAAGATTCCTCGCGCTCAGGCGAATCAACCGAAGGCCATCGCGACGATCACGGCCCAGCAGGCCGCGGAGGAGATTCGCGTGGCCGGCGGGTCCGTCCGCGCCAACCAACCCAAGTCGATCGCCACGACATCAGATGCTCGGCAGCCGGGGCAACTCCGAACGCCCGAGGAACTCGCGGCCGACCGTCAGAAAATGACAGGCGAGCTGCGGTCCAGCGAGACCCCGGCGGGCGGACCGACCGATGTCGCGACGTCGGCCGATCTGTCCAAACCCAAGCGAAGGAAGATCCACACCTACAAAGTGTTGTTCAATCATGAAGTGCTCGTCGAGCAGTTCGACGGTGAGCGTCGCGTCGGGCAACTGACGGCGGACACGTTGGAGGTCCATTTCGACTTCGGTGCTCGACAGCGACAACTGACCAAGAGTCCCTCCGAGACATCCGCCAATCGAGCGGCGACGGCTGAGCCCGCCGAGCCGGTCCCATCGGACGTCGAGGAAGATGGGAGCGGTCGTATTGTATTGACGTGGAACGGCCCGATGGAGCTGCGGCCGATCTCGTCGAATCCCGCGGAGCAGACCGGCAAGCGTTTCAACATCATCGCAACGGGCACGCCCGTCACGACTGTGAGCGAACAGGGCCACGCGACGTGCCGCCAACTCGTGTATCGGAACGAACGGCGGCAGGTCTGGCTCTCGGGGACCGACGCCGAGCCGGTGGAGTTGTCCGTCAGTGAGAGTCGCAAGCTGGTCGGGCGCGAGATATTTTTCGATCAGCAGCGTGGACTCGGGCGTGTGGACGGGCCCGGGTACATGCTCGACGATCGCAGTGAGTCGCCGATCGGCGTTGCGTCGAATGGCGAATCCTCTGCCGCGAGCAAGCCCGCCAAGCCGCGCGAGTCGGTCGAGATTCGTTGGTCGCGTGGTGTGGATATCGAGATGGGCGAGCGGCTCGTGCATCGCATGGACCCGGCGACGGGCGCGCTGCGCGACAAGGAGAAGGAGTTCCTCCGTCGCGCTTGGTTCCACGGCGATGTCGTTTTCAAGCAGGGCGATGAGATCTTGACGGCCGACGAGGTGGCGGCGACGTTCGGATTGCCCATGTCCGACGATGCCGTCGCCGACTTCATCGAGCATCTGAACATGACGGGCTCGGTCCGCCTCGTGCGCCAAGACGATCTGATCGCCGCCGAGCGGCTGGATGTGGAGTTGGTCCTCACGCCCGACGGCAAAAATATCCCACGGAAGGTTGATGCGGTCGGCAAGGTCACCGCGCGGCAGTTGAATCGCGAGATCAATGCCGACGTTATGCATGTCCTGCTGGGTCGTTATCCCGGCCCGATGAAACTCGCGGCGGACGGGCGCACGCGGATCATGGGCAAAGCCAGGCTGGGGATAGAACATCTCGAGGCCTCTGGCAGTGTGCTCGTCAAGGATCCCGGCCACAACTTGAAGATCAGCCGCGCCGAGCAGTTGACCGTTCAACTTCGCAACGGCCAAGAGTTGGTTCGAACACTCATCGTGAGCAAGACGCCCGATGTGTTCGCAAGATCGCGGTATGAGGACATGGCGATTCACGGTCACCGGATCGAGATCGACATGGACACCCAGGCGGTCGATGTGCCCGGGCCCGGCAAGGCCTGGATGGTGACGCGTCAGGACTTCGGCGGTCGCAAGTTGAGCGGACCGTCGACCGTGAAGACGACGTGGACGGGCCGGATGCAGCTTCGCATGGCTCGGAACTACGGCGTGTTCATGGGCGACGTGATGAGCCGCTCGAAGGAGTTTGCCGTCACGTGCGATAAGTTGACGATTCGCTTCGCCAGGACGCCGCCCGTTCGTCAGAAGCAGAGTACCGACTTTCTCGATCGCTTCGCTGTCTTGGGCGCGCTGCAGGATGACGACGAGATCACGCTGAAGCCCGGCGTGGTCGTGTCCGGCTCGCTTGAGCGAAAACGACCAGCCTACGTCGTTGCCGAGGGGGGTGCCGAAGCACTGAGCAGTACACATGCTCCGGCGGCGGACGGCGAAACCGAGGGCCGGCTGCTGAGTCGCCTGCGCGTCGCGGGGAACCAGATCATCGCCGACCTGGCACGCGAGCAGATGTCCGTGCCATGTGAAGGGACACTTCTGATCGAGGACTATCAGTTCCGCGCCAAGGGCGGTGCGGGTCTGCGCGTCTCGAGTGTGGAGAGTCCGTTGATGAGCTCGATGCGGAGTGACGGTCCTAGCCAGTCGCTCGTGACTTGGAAGAACTCGATGGACTTCTTTGTGGATCGCGGTCTCGTGGCGTTCGACAAGGATGTTCGCATGGTCCACCGCAGCGGCCGGCAGATGGTTCTCAAGGATGAGTTGGCCGAGGTGCTGAAGATCGACGCGAGTGATCTGGGGCAACTGAGTTCAGGCCGCAAGGCAACGTTGACGTGCGGCAATCTGCTGCTCGAGTTTAGGGCGGGTGTCGCGTCGGACAAGGGGCCGATGTCCCGAGCCACGGACCTTGAGCGGTTGATCGCACGCCATGCCGTGCATCTTCAGGAAGGCTCGAAGAGCCTGATGGGCAACTACCTGCAATACCTGCATGGCACGAGCGAGGTTCGCCTCGAGGGCAACGACTCGCTCGAGGCACGGATCGTCGATCAGGACGAAGACACTCAGCGCCTGAGCATGTGGCGGGGTCCGCTGTTGATCTGGAACCGCACGACGAACGAGATCGAGGCACCGAAAGCGCGCATTCGCACGAGCAGCCGTTGATCGCAACAACAGCGCGCATAAAAAAACTTCGATCGCGACTTGCCTTTGGCATTCGGACGGAAAGAATATGACGAACGGTCGACCGACCGAGAACCGCCGGGCACCCCTTCGATTCAGGTGCCGAGAGATTCTGAAAGGGGGGCAAGGGCAGGCCGTTCGATCGGATGTCTCCTATCGAGACGGGTTGCGGCGAGCCAGAACAACCCGTGTTTCACGGATTGCCGTTTGAGCAGCGATCGTCCTCGCACCTCTTCGATCGTTTCGGGTCGCTCGTGCCGGTTGCTCTGGGCGGGTCGACGCCTATCGCATCAAATAGCAGGGAAAGAAGTTGGGACAGCGCAGTGTTGCGTGCGGGGTCCGCGCGGTCGCGCTGTGGCATGACTCGGAGAGACTAGGTGTGCGGCGGCCTTTGGAACCAGCCGCGTGAAGGATCTTGCGTGATCGGTCGAGGATGTCGAGGCGAGGGCGGTCTGAAGGGGATGGCCGCCCTGCCGGGGGTGGGGTTGGTGTCCGAGGCTTTCCGGTAGGGGGAAGGTGCCTGCCGATCGCGCTGTCGGGACGTCGCGGCGTTCGGGGGAACGACCCCGGGGGGGCGGCGTCCTTGGTCCGAGTGACCGTGGCGGTGCGCGGAGGCCGCCACGGTCCTTTTTTCATAGCCGGAGGGTGATTGATCCGGGGTGTGATGTGGCGCGATTATTGTGTCCCGAAGTAGAGGCCCTTGCGGAACGAGCGAACAAACAGGCCGTGGAGTCTGGCCAGAACGTATGTGCCGTAGAAGAAGAAGGCCATGACGATGCCCCAGGCCAACAGGGGCATGGCGACGTCGAGCAGCTTGCCCTCCGACGAGCCGGTCCTCATTCCTTCGATCTTGGGGATGAACCAGTCGAACAGAATCGAGACGAAGGCGAATCCGAAGAGCCCGCCGTAGACGGCGAGGATGAGGACGAGGAACACATAGTGAACGTGCGTCTTGCCGAACGACTTGAGGATGTTGGCGGGGTTCAGTGCCTCGCCAATGTTGCCGAGGCTGATTCCCAGTAGGTTCATGGGGATGAAGAAGGTCACGATGACCATCCCGACACCGAAGGAGGTGCCTCCTTGGGCGATCAGGCCCTTGACGTCTCCCTTGAATAAGTAATCCTGGAAGCCATCGCTGATCGTCAGCATCGCGACCACATAGGTGGCGAGGGCGAAGTAGACGGCCAACACGAGATAAGAGGCGAAGCTCTTTCCCCATTGATTGGGAGAGAACGACAGCTTGGGGGCTTGGTCGTCGCCGATGCCTGTCGTACGGGCAACGTCGAAGAAGGCATGGGCGGCGACGGCGGCGAAGAAGAAGATCTCGGCGCTGAAGATCGTGATAAGCATCACCTGCACGCCCGAGAAGTCGGCCTGTTGTACGCCTTTCTCGGTGCCGACGTCTCCCTGCTCCATCAACTGGGCACCGGCGGTCATCACGACCACCGGCAGCAACGCCGCGAGAAACGCGATCCCCGCAGCCGTCAGGAGGGACGACAAAGCGGGAACGGGGTACGCCACGGACGACGCGAGTTCGGAATAGAATCCCCCGGCCCCGGTGGCGCTGACGGTCTTTCGTTGCGTCCGCTGCTTGCCAGCCAGTTCTCCGCCGACTGCGGCCGGGATGGCCTTCCAGCAGTGTGAGCAGAGTACCTCAGCCCCCGGGTCGTCGGTCTGAACCCTGGCGTTGCAGTGCGGGCAGACGCGAAACAGACTCTCGCCCGACTCGGCCGCCGCTTGCACCGCCTCTTCGGCACCGACCCGTTCCTCGTCCGACATCTGCGTCGTCTGGGTTTCGAGCGCGGCGAGGCCCTCCAGGTCGAGCCCCGTGTCGCCGGCGACGGCCGTTTGGGGTTTGGGCACCTTGAGGCCGCGGTTGCAGGCCGGGCAGCGGATCGTCTTGCCGGCATATCTGTCTGGGATGGCCAGCTTCTTTTCGCAACGGGGGCATCGGAGTTTCATCGGCGAGAACCTCGGAACGGCGCATAGTCGGCGTGGGCCGACGCGAGCTTCACAGCGGCCCCGGCATGTCTTCTATCTTAGGGTTGCGTCGGCCGCGCGCCAATTGTGGCGTAGTGCCACAGCGGGGTTTGGGTCCGGACGGTCCGGATTGCTCGCGTTGCGGGGGCGCTTCGGCTACGACGAGAAGGCCTTGTGCAACTCTGAAATGAGCTGATCGACCTTGAACGGCTTGAAGAGAACCGCGTCGAGGCCCTCTTTGCGAGCTCGGACGATGGAGTGATTGGGGTCGTAGCCGAAGCCGGTCATGAGCATGACGCCGCAGTCCGGGCAGCATTCGCGGGCGGCAGCGAAGACCTCATAGCCGTTCTTGTTGGGCATTCTGATGTCGGCGAGTACGAGGTCGAAGCCGTCGCCCTGTCTTCGCCTCTCGCGGCCCGCGACACCCTCGCAGGCGTTTTCGGCGATACACCCACGCGTCTTGAGACCGCCGCCGCCCGTCTCCCGGATGATCTCCTCGTCATCGGCGACGAGAACGCGCTTGCCGTTCAGGATGGGGTCGTCGACATCCTTGTCGCCGTGGCGGCCGAGGAGGCCGGCCTGCGGCGATGCGACCTGTTTGACGCTCGTCTTGATGGCGCCGGCACTGTCGATGATGGCGTTGAGGCGGTGGCGCAGGTCGTCGTTGCCGATGTACTCTTCGATGAGCGTTCCTGCCTCGGTGATGATGTCGTTCAGCGGGCCCGCCACCTCGTCGATGACATCGTCGGCGACACGGCCCGTCGATTCGTATCGCTCGATGATGAGCAGGTCCAGCATGTTCAACGACAGTGCCACATAGCGAGCGAGAATTTCGGCGAACTGCCGATCGTCTTCGTTGAAGGCTGCGAGGCTGTCGGACTCGATGTTGAAGACGCCGATGACCTGATCGTGCAGCCGCAGGGGAACCGTCAGCGAGCTCTTGGCCGTGGCGAGGCCCTGGAGGTAGCGTGGGTCCTTGGACGTGTCGTGGCAGATGTAGCTACGGCCCGTGGCGGCGACGTAGCCACTGATGCCGTTGTTCTCCGCCGAGGCGAAGATATCCAGGTCGCGGCTCTCGTCACACATGCCATGCTGAAGGAACATCTCCAGGCGATTGGTCTTCTTGTCGACCAGCAGGACGGCGAAGTTGTTGTACTCCATCAGATCGTGCATGTATCGCAGGATCTTCTGCTCCAGGAGTCGGACACGTTCCTCTACATCCATGCCTGCCGTCGTTTCGGCGTCGAGCCGCACGAGTTCGCGGCCGGCCCGGTCGATCGCGTCGATCTTCTTCTGGAGTCGGCGGCTATGGGTCACGTCCCAGACCACGACGGTGAACTGCGTGATCTCGTCGGTGCCGTTCGTGACCGGGGTGATCGTCACTTCGAAATGCAGATCCTCACCGGCCGCGAGGCTGAATCGTCTGGAGCGGCTGTGCGCCGGCGTGCTGCTGTCGGTGTCGGCGCTGCGGCGAAAGGTCCGCCGGCAGATATCGAGAATCTGCGCGACGAGATCGTCGGGATAGGCTTTGAGTCGGGGGTTGGCCCACAACAGGCCGCCATCGAGGGAGATGATGCCGACACCCTGGCCGATGGTATCCAGGATCATCGTTGCCTGTTGATCGACGGTACTGCGTTCCAGGGCCATGAAGTCGGCCTGGTCGCTGATGACAAGGTCGTAGGCACGGTCTCGCAGTGCCGCTGTTGCTTCGGAAAACGAACTGACGTGAATGACTTCGGCATCGTCCGTGAGGTCGGAGACGAGTGCGTCACCCCTCGATCCGGTTCCGGAAACCCACAGAATCCTCGGCTTCGTCGATGTGTGCTTCATCGGTGCGCTTTCGTTTCGGCGATATACCCCGGACGGTCTCGGCGAGACTTCACGACGACTGTACTAAGGCACCCGTCGAAGTAGACCGTCCTGAATCCATCTCTTCCAGTAGGCACCTCATTCTATCGCGTCGGTTGCTCGGAAAACAACTCTACTATCGACACTCGTATCACGACCCGTCTTGTGGGTGATGCGGGCGCAGGGCGATTCCGTGCAGCAGCGGCGACCTCTGGGTGTTTGACGCACGGCTTATCGGCCTCGTGTTGCGCCGGCGGCATGAGGGATTTCCTGATGCCGCGGTCAGGCGCGTTCGTGGCAAAGCGGGGAGTGAACCGAGTTGGGTGCGTGCGTGGCTAGGCCGGCGACACGCGGCGAGTGGGCGTCACATCACAGCGCAGCCGGCACGCGACGGGCCCGGGTGCTTTCGTGCATGAGCAGCACCCACATCATTGAGGATTGGCCGGCGGTAACCACCGCGTAGGCCCAGACGGGCATCGGAGACAGACCGACGAAGCGGATCAGCAGGGCAATCGCCACCAGCGTCAGGGCCGTGCCAAGGAAGATGAAGGCCGACCCGGCGAGAAGCCATGTCCTGTACGAGCTGGAGCGGCGAAGGGACCAGCTTCCGAAGACGGCGGCGGAGCCCAGGGCGGTCAGAAGGATGGCATACTCGTGGCTCGTCGGTACGACGAAGGCGGTGGCAAAGTCGCTCCAACTACCGATCTCGGGCCAGATGGAACTGATCCAGCCGAGGCCCGCTCCAAAGGCTCCCCACAAGGCGAACGCCGTCCACATGCGGAGCCGTTCGTGTTTGATGAGCATGCGAAGGCCGGCTGCGGCGATCATGCCGGACAGCGCGGCCGTCAGGTAGACCCAGGCGTAGATCCCGGCGATCAGCCCGATGGCGCGTTGGAGCATGGTTTGCTTGACGGCCATCGTCACAGGTTGCACGGGTCGCCTGCCCGAGGTTCCCATGGTTGGGAGTGACGCCTTGGGCGGTCGCGCGGTTGGCGTGTCCTGCCGGTTAGCGTCGGTGTCGGCCTTGACCGGCACTTCCGCCGCACTCACATAGCCCAGAAACGCGGCGGGACCCATCTTCTGATCCACATACAGGCTCGCGACACTCAACCATACGACCGCGAACACGACGACCAACGCCCCCACACGCAGGGCCATGTTCAGCAGGACCAGGCTCAAGAGGACGAACTCGCCGATCAGCACCCATCGCCAGGGGGCGATGTTGTCCAGGTCATAGCTCGGCAGCGGCTTGATGTTCGCGCCGAGTTCGGGGAACGACACCCATTCGAGATAGCCGCCCCAGAAGCAGTGGTAGGCGAGGATCGCCAGCAGTACGGCGTTCAGAAAGCAGATCGGCCGGGTTCGAGAGCAGGAGACGCCGATCGCCGTGAGGAGTAGCACGGTGCCCCAGGTGCATTCGGTTCCCCACTCGAGCAGGAAGTCTTCGATGTTGCCGCCCGCCCACGCGCCCGGTCTTGAGAAGTCGTACCAGCCGCGAACACTCCCGACGCATGCGACGCCCACGAGCATCCATCCGAGCATTCCAAGAACACTGATTCGCCCCACGCGCCCGCTCGCATGAATCAGGTAGGCCAGCGCCACGCCGCCGAGGATCAGCCATCGCCAAGGCACGCCCCCGTTGAGCAGCATGTCGCCGATGATCGCAGTGCTGCAAACCAGAACACTCGTGACGCAGAAATGCAGCAAGTGCGAAATGCTCGATTTCAAGCGAAGACCGCCCAATAGCGCCAGCAGTCCACCTGCCACGGGGGGTGCGTACTGATCGAAGCTGTCCTTGCCGAACATGTCCCGCCAGATTTCGTGCGGCGTCGAACAGACCAGGACCGCCGCACAGACCAGGACCAGTCCGATTACCAGCCGAAATGCCGAGGGCTGCGTGGCGTCGTGGACGACGACGACGGATCGGGTCGGGACAGCGACTGTCGCCAAGTGGCGATTGGGTGGGGTCGTTCCGGGGGGCTCCAGGGAGATGGCGCCGGCGGACGAGCCTTCGGTTACGCCGCGAGATGGGCTCTGGTTGGTGGGTAGGTCGGTCATTCTCGGTCCAAGGGTGCTTCCGTCGGGTTTTCCGTGCGCGCGCCGGCGCGTCTACTTGTACCAACGCATCGGCAAAGGATTTCGCCCGCAGAATCCAATTGTCATGCCCTGTTGGATTATTGCCTACATTATCGGAGGTGCGGCCGCATTGTTCCAGTCAGTTGTCATGATCGCCTCTCGCGACAGTGCTGGAAACCCGCTTCCTAGCCGTTGGCTGCAAGCCGCGCGAACGCAGCATGTTGGGTGGTCCACCTCCTCTTGGAGGTGGGGGAGGCGATGATCGCATCGTCCAGCCTCCGAATCATCGCCTCCCCCATGTCCGAAGGACATGGGCCACCCTGCCTGAAGCTGTGCGTGCTTCCCGTTCAGCGTGTCGAGGGCCGGCTGGTCGCTGGGCGGCGTACCCTGAAGATGTGCGTCCGTCGCCCCGGTGGGCCTATCGTGTGGGCGCGCTGGAGTCTGGGGATCGAGCCGTCGCGCAGCGCTTCAAAGTGAGCCCCTCGATCCCCCTTCTTCCGCCGACTGCCTTCGGCGTCGACGAACCACGCCGGGTTCTTGCGGTCGATGATCTGTCGGATGCGGTCCGGCGAGTCGTCCTCATCGCTCATCAGCCACGTCGCGGTGGGATAGGTCCGGTCGGCGTAGAACATGACGCGATCGAGTCGGGCGTGGCCCATCACGAGGTCGTCGGGCTTGGCGTTTCGGCGCAGCCACTGCCCCGCTTGGCGGTATTGCTCCTGCCCTCGATCCAGCGGCAGTGTGATGTAGTAGGCCAGCGGCATCAGCGCGAGCAGTGAGGCGGAGATCCAGGTAGCGGCAGTGCGCGAGGTCGTGGGGTGGCGTGTGTGTCGTGCCGTCGCCACGGTAAGGGTGACGAATGCCGCCGCCGCCCAGGGGATGCACAACGCGGCCGGGATGATCATGTATCGCGAGCTGGTCCCGCCGAACACGGCGATGCGGATCAGGACCAGGGCCACCTGTGTCATGACGCAAATCGCAGCCAGCCGCCGGCCTCGCGACTCGGCTTGCGGGACGGTCTTGAGGAAGAGCGCCGCGAGAAACAGTGCGGCGATGACATAGCGACCGCTCTTGGCCCAGCTTTCGACCAGTTGAGCGGGGGCCTCGTGCCAGGAGGTCGTGCCGGCCCGATAGCGATGCTGAAGATCGGGGTCGCGCCGATCAGGAAGTGCGCGTGCCAGATCAGAGTCGCGACCGCAAGGGAGCGATGCGGTTGCACTCGCAACGGACCGCTCGGCGATCGCTGGTCGCTCCCTTACGGTCGCGGCTCTGATTGCCGCGTTGCGATCATGTGAGCAACGCGGAGTGACCCTATCGTTGTGCGAACTCTGGTTCAGGAGTTTGAGAATATCCTCTGGCCCCTTGTTGCCGAGGACGCGGCCCGTCGTCATGGCGTACGGCGCGATGACGATCGAGAAGCACACCACGAGAATGGCGGCACTCAGCGCCTTGCGGCTGCGCGTCTTGCAGGGGCCGAACCAGAGCAGGCAAAAAGCCGTTGCCGCGACGAGTCCGATGGCTTCCTGACGAACGAAATAGGCCAGGCCCGCCACGAGCCCGCAGATGGCGGGCTGCCAGAGTGAGGAGCGCCTCAGCGCAACGAGCGCGGCGAGAAAGGCCGCGAGGTACATCGCCAAGTGCGGCATGTCGGAGAGTACGCTTGCCGAGAGGCGGGCGGCCTGGGGCCAGAAGCAGGCGAGCAGCCCAGCGACCGCGGCGATCCGGCGGTCGTAGAGTTGCAGTGCGATCAGATAGATGCCCGCACATACGGCCGCGCCGCCCAGGAGGGCAAGCAGTCTGCCGCTGAACTGCCAGGCGTCGGGTAGGCCACCGCCCCACCGTTGGCCGAAGAGCCGATGGGTTTGGAGTAGCATCCACGAGAAGCCGGGCTGCCGCGTTTCGATCTTCATCCATTGGACCGGGTCGTCGGCCAGCTTGCGGGCGAGGCTGATGATGTTGACGCCGTCGCGGCTGATGCAGGCGGGCTGCACGCAGAGGATGCCGCGAACGAGCCCCGCCAGCAGAAGTATGGCGAGGAGGCTCGGCCAGTGAGGTGTGCGATCGGGCGGCGACATGCCCGGCATTATGCCGTGGGGTTGGGGGGGTCGCGAGCCACAGGCACCACGGAAGGTCGTCGTCGGTCGCCCTGGCGGCTACAATCCTCTCAAGCCCCTGGATCGCAATCCATGGGCTTCGGTCGCAGGACGACCTCTGACGATGTTGGTTTGGCGCAAAGGCGGAAGAACGATGTCCGTGTTGGTTGAGTTTTCAATGTCGCCTCTGGACAAGGGCCAGTCGGTTTCGAAGTACGTCGCGCGGAGCCTGGAGATCATCTCATCGAGCGGCGTGCAGTATCGGCTGGGGCCGATGGGCACATGCCTCGAAGGTGAGTGGGACGAGGTCATGGGTGTCATCAAGCAGTGCTACGAGTGGATGTCGCAGGACTGTGATCGGGTGACGTGTTCGATCAAGATCGACGCGCGAGCCGGCTGCGAGGGGCGTTTGAATACGAAGATCGAGAAGATCGAATCTCTCCTCGGTCGGCGGTTGGACACGGGGCAGTGAGAAGGAACCGATGTGAGTATCTGGACCATCATCGCCGAGGCGCTCTGCAGCCTGGGCAAGAACAAGATACGCACGGCCCTGAGCATGTTGGGTATCGTGATCGGCGTGGCGGCCGTTATCACGCTGGTGGCCATGGCGCAGGGGACCAAGGCGCGCGTCGAGGACGAGATCGCCAAGCTCGGCGATGACTGGATGTTCATCGGCTACTGGGGTGTGGCTCGCCGCGGCGTGCGGAAGGGCGAGCAGGAACGCAAGCCCAACCAAACCAAGATCGAGGCGAAGGCGATTCGCGATCAATGTTCGGCCGTCCGTGCCGTGACGCCGCGCAATCGCATGACGATGCAGATCAGGTCGAGCTACAGCAACGTTTCGGCCACGGTCCTCGGGGCGTGGCCCTGCTATCAGGACATCCGTCGATGGAGCGTCGATGTGGGCCGGCTTCTGGATGAGGTGGACGAGGAGCAGAATCGCCCCGTTTGTGTTATTGGTCATACGGTACAGGACGAGTTGTTCGGCTCGGTCAATCCCGTCGGCGAGTTCATCACGATCAAGAACTCGCGTTTCGAGATCGTGGGGCTTCTGACCCTCAAGGGCCGGACAGGCTCGCGCGATCAGGACAACATCATCATCTTCCCGTATGACGTGTTTCAGAAGAAAATTGCCGGATCGGAAGTGTCAGGCACCATCCTCGCCGCGGCGCATCACGGCCTGGACCCGAAGATCGCCGAAGAGCAGATTCGCGGTCTGTTGCGGCAGACGCACAACCTTCGCGATGGCGAGGCCGACGATTTTCGCATTCACGCCCTCAGTGAGTCGGCCGGCCGGAAGGAAGAGGCCAGCCGGCAGTTCGAGATACTCCTTCAGGTGATCGCCGGCATATCCCTGATCGTCGGCGGCATCGGCATCATGAACATCATGCTCGTCAGCGTCACCGAGCGAACGCGAGAGATCGGTCTGCGTATGGCCATCGGTGCCAATGAGTTTGACATCATGCGACAGTTTCTCATCGAGGCGGTGATCCTCTGCACACTGGGTGGCCTGCTCGGAATGCTCGTGGGATGGGCATCGACGCAACTCATGCAAGAGCAGGGGTACGACACGGCCGTTTCGTTCTGGGTGGCGGGCATCGCGCTGGGGTGTGCGTTCGTGACGGGCGTACTGGCCGGCTTCTATCCGGCATGGCGAGCGAGTCGGTTCGACCCGATCGAGGCGCTGCGCTACGAGTGAGTTGCGCTCGCCGCAAGCGTAGCGCTCCCTGTTGGGGCGCGGCCAGACACGGCGCTCGCGAGCGCCGCCGCCGCGATCACTGCAAGAACGGGTTGTGGCGTTTCTCATCGCCTATTGTCGTGACATCGCCGTGGCCCGAGTAGACGCGCGTTTCTTCCGGGAGGGTGAGCAAATTCTCTCTGAGGTTCTTCAGTAGCAGCGCCTCGATGCTGTGATGAAACGCCGTGTTGCCGATGCTGTTCTGGAACAGGGCATCCCCCACGAAGACGACCCCTGCTTCTTGGCAATAGAAGCTCCGACTGCCCGGCGCGTGGCCTGACGTGTCGATGGCTCTGAACGTCAGCCCGTCCAGGACCAACTCACCGCCTGCGGGAATGTCGATCGTGTCGACCGGCCCGACCGTGGCCGACAGGCCGTGCATGCCCGATAGGTTTTCGTTCGGATCGGTCAGGGCCACAGCGGCTTCGGCCGTCATGTGAACGCGAACCTCGGGGAAGGCCGCTCGTATGGCGGGAATCCCCGCGATGTGGTCGAAGTGGCCGTGCGTGAGCAGGATGGCGTCGGGCGTCAGGCCTCGTTCGCTCATGCCCTCGCGAGCCTGTTCGGCGCAAGGTGGCAGGCCGGGGTCGATGATCCAGCACGGGCCGTTGTCATTGCGCCAGACGACGTAGGTGTTCTCGCCATACATCATGTCGACGCAGGCGGCGATGTTCAGGTCGGTGGGCATAGGGTTCTCACTGCTCTCGTGGTTGCGTTTGAACTGATGTTGCGTCTTGGTGTGGCGCGGCCACGTTTCCTCCAACGTAGCCGATGAGCCGCTCGCCGTCGAGAATCATCAGTGTGTTTCGTTGGGCGGACACCTGCGCGAACGCTCCCAGCGGCGGCGTGACGAGTTCACCGCCTGCAATGACCGGCTGCTCGCGGCCATCGGACAAATTGAATCTACGCATCCGATATCGCCGGGAGCCGGGCGGGACCATGAGGTCTCGTTCGCTCTCGCGGAGCCGCGTCACCGCTCTGCTCGTTGCGATCTCCACGGTGACCACGGCATCACCGGCTAGAAAGGGTGGCTGAGATTGGACGCCCGGTGGGTTGTGCGCGACCCAGAGGACGCGGCCGTCGGCTGGGTTCGATGCGATGAGTATGCCCCATGCAGCGGTCAACAGGCGTCCGGCGGCGAGTTGAACCCAGAGCCCTCCGCCCCCTTCAGGCATTCCGATCGGCGGCGTTTTCCAGAGGACGTGGCCTGTTCTGAGATCGTACTGGGTGACATGAGAACCGTCATCGCTGATGAACACGCCATCGTCGCTTGTGATCAGCGTGGAGACGACAAAACGCCCAGATGTTCGAACTCGCCATCGAACTGCCCCCGTGCCAAGCTCGACACACAGCATCGTTCGCGATCGCAAGGCGAGGAGTGCGCCGTCGGTGGTCAGCACGAGCGATTGACTGAGCGTGTCGCCGTCTAGGCTCATTGTGCGAATCGTTTTTCCTGAAGCGGCATCCAAGACACACAGCGAGCCGTGCCGCCGGGACCGTTGGACATAGCATAGGTGACGGTCATTCACGACAAGCGAGCCATCCACGACGTTCGCAATAGCCTCGCGCCGCCATCGCATGTTTCCGTCGAGCAGATCGAGGCAGATCAGCTCACCCCGATTCGATCGCGCGACCAAGCGGCCGGCCGACATGGCGTGGTCTTCCCACACGGTCAGGGACTCGGGATCGACGCCGGGGTCGTTGGGCGGGCGATTGCCGAACGTCCAGGCGAGGTGGCCGTCGGCCTGTCGCAGGGCGAAGATGCGGTGCGGCGTGGCGAGGATGTAGCGGCTTTCGTCGGAACCGATCAGCGTCGGCTCGTGGGGGCCCGCAACCGGCTGCGGCCATTGGCGCCGGCCGGTGGCCGGGTCGATGGCCACGATTTGCCCGTGCGTGTGGAGCAGCATCGCGTCCCGAATCGTGCGGGTCGGTGTGGCGGCGGTCGGAGACAGGATCACGGCGCGATCGGTGAAGAGGCGGCGGTAGGTCTCACGAACAGGCCAAACGACGGGGGGCATCGTCGTAGCGACGGCGTCGGGTTTCGAGGTCGGCTCGGATGTTTGGGCAAGGGCGCACAGCGGCGCGACGGTTGCCAGGAAGATGTATGACATTCTGTTTCGGAGCCAGACGGCTTGTCAGTCGTCATCCTTCGGCTCGCGGCGCTGCTCGAACCACTTGACGAGTTGGCCGGCCATCGACGACGCCATGTCCACATCGCCCGTTCGCGAGGCGGCGCTGGAGGTGACGACTTGATACCGGCCGAGGTCGCCCTCTTCGCCGCTGATGTGAAACAAGACGACGGCATAGGAGTCGGAGCCGATGATCGAGCCGATTGCGCTGGCGTCGTGGAACCACATGATCTCGGGCTTGATCGTTAGTTTGGGCGATCCGGCGGGGAACAGGGCGTCCTCTTTCGTTGCCAGGGCCTTGCGGACCTCGGCGGGCAGGGCGGCCTTGAACTCCGCCGATACGAGGCCGCCCAGTTTCGTCTCGACCGGTTCCACCGAGACGCCGCGATACCGGGCGAAGGTACTCTTCACCGTGCCGGGAACCTCAGCGCCTTCAGACGTGGCACCGATGGCCTCCTTGAGAACCCGTTTGGCGGCCGTCATGCAGCCGACGTTGAACGCGAGCGAACCGGCCAGAAGCACGAGAACGAGAAACTTAGACATGGAACGAATCCTCTCGGTGTTGCACCGCAGGCGCGCGATGTCGGTTGGCGCGAATCATCCGAAAGGGACGCGCCGGTTGCCCGACTGCGGATGGTAACTCGCGCGAGGCGTGCACGCTACTTCGGCCCGAACTGTGCGGTGATCATCCCGGCCAGTACATCGGGCGACGGGGCGCGATCGGCTCTGACGAATAGGCCCGGTGCTTTGTCCCCTTGGAAAAGGAACTTCGCCACGAGCCAGAGCCCCTCGCAGCGAAGGGCGGCATCGTCGACGGGGGGCGGCCCCGTTTCGGGCGACCGGCTCAGGGATGCCAGCCAGTCGGGTGCCGCCGTCGAAACAACGTCGAGGGCGACGGGCTCGCCGGTTGTGATGACGCCGGCGTGGACGAAGAACGGTCTGATCAGGTTGCCGCGGACCGAGCGTCGGCGAGGGCTCCCGCGTTGGAGGATCAGCCACGCGTGGCCCAAGGCGTCGGAGACATGGCGATTCTCGCCTTTATTGACAGTGGCCTTGACGCGGTCGATGGTCCGCTGGATCGATGCGGCCTTCTCGAAGGCCAATGCCGCCGAGGCCTGGCCGACCTGTTCGTGCAGTTGGGTGAGCCTCTCGGCACGATCACTCAGCGTGAATCGCACGGCGGCTTCGACCGCGGCGCGATAGTCGGCCATCGGGCTCCCCCCGTCGCACGGCGCCGGACATCTGCCCATCTCGAAGTACGCGCAGGCCTCGCCGCGCGGAGCCTTCGCGAGTATGTCGTGGTGACGGCACAGGTCGAAGGCATCCACGAGCATCTCGGCCCACTGATCGGCGAGTCGGCGCGTGGCGAACGGGCCGATGAGTCGGCCATCGAGCCGGCGACGGGACTTGATCGTCTCAAATCGCGGCGCTTCGTCATCGACGTTCACACACAGAAACCAAGCGGGTCCGATGCCGATGAGTTTGTGATAGGTCTTGGGGAACAGGGCCCGAGCGGCCTGCCAATGTGCCCAGGTCGTTTCGAATCGGCTGAACGTGCCGCGCCATCGAATGTGCCGAGCGATCGGTGCGAGGTCGGTTCGTTTGGACGGGGCGTCGCCATCGCGCGGCGCGAGTCGAGCTACTGCGACACGGCGCAGATTCTCGCACGATGCCAGGAGAATGGGCTGATTTTCGGAATCGGAAATCAGATAGACGCCGCCATGCGAGGGCAGTGCCGCCGGGTCGATGGGCGCGTCCGGCGAGATGTCCAGGTGGTGATCGAACAGGCCGGTCAAGATCGCAAACTCCGAACGGCCGGCGGCCCATGTGTGGCGAGTCGGCGGTCTCTAGCCGGTCGAGAATAGTGCCTCGAGGAACGACAGCGTTTCGCCCTTCTCCTTGGTGAGGAGGATCGGCAGTGCGCAGGCCATGAGCAGTTCTTCCGACGTACTGCCGAGCAGGGTGGCCGTCGTGGCCGTGGTGCCGCGGCTGCCAGCCACGACCATGTCCATCTTCTTGGCGGTGGCGGCGTGCGTGATGGCCAGGGCCGGCTCTTCTGAGAGGACGACCAACGGTTCGACCGAGAGACCTTGCGTGTCGATCGACGAGAGGAACTCGTCCAGATCTCGCCGGCCGCGCTCGCGCTGGGCCTCGACGGATTCCTTGAAGGTCACGCCGGCCAGGTCGGGCCGCGACGGCAGTCGCCGGACGGTGACGGCCACGACTTGTGGATCATCTTCGCCGGCGGTCTTGGCCAGTGCGATGGCGGTCTCCAGAGATCGCTTGGAGTGATCGGAGCAGTCCACGGCGACCATGATTCGGCCGAAGTGCGGCGTGCATAGCTCGGGGACGATGAGGACGTTGCAGGGTGATTTGCGAGCGATCCGCAGCATGCGAAACCCGAGCCCCGCCTGGGACGAGGGGAGCTTTCGACCGAGGATGAGAAGGTCCAGGTCCTGGTCTCGGGCGATGCGGAGCGTGTTCTCGAGGTAGTTGCCTTTGCGAACCTCGCAGGTGACCTCGACGGATGCGGACTTAGGCATCGCATTGGAAGCGATGGCCTCCAGTTCGCCCACGCTCATAGGCTCGAAGGACTGAGGATCCTGGGAATCATCAACGTGGAAGAAGTGCAGTTCTCGAACGCCCAGTTCGGCCATGTGCGACGCAAAGGCGAGGACCGCTTCGTCGATCGGGCCGTTCTTCAGGAAGACGCCGGCTTTGCGGTATTGGTCCATGGGGCAGCTCTCCTGGTTGTTCGTTCGGGCCCGGTACCCCGGGGTTATCCCGTAGGACGCAGATCCTACCATAAGATCGACAGGTGGGGCCAGTTTCTGTGGCGAGATGTTGCCGGGTCGGCCACCGCAAGGCTATCCGGTCTCGCCCCCACGTCATTTCCCCCAGAACCGCCACCAAGGTCGCGGCCGTTCGGTCGCCGCCGCCATCGTTCTGGCATCCGTGTCCGGCAGCTTCAAGCGGCGTTCGCGCCACTTGGCCCTCGCGAACTGCTGCGGATGCGACGCGAAACGCTGCCGCGATGTTTCGGAGAAGAACGCCTCCGCCCCGGGCAACTCCTCGCCGGGCTCGTAGAACTTGAACGCCTCGTCGAGACACTGAGCGGCCTCGATGGCGAGCTGGCGGCCTTCGGCCTTGTTCGTGGCTTTTCCAGCGGCTCCGAGAATAGACTGGAACAAGCTCAGCCAGCCCAACAGATCGATGGCCTTGGATGACTCGCGCGTGGGGTTGATCGCGTTCGATTGGGCCTGTTCGCGGCTGGGAGGGGGGTCGATGACGAATCGAAGCGTCTCGGCTGCGTTGCACGAGCCACAGCGCGTCGCCAGCGTCCAACTCGCAGGCGTGCCGCCGGCCCTCGTCAGATCGCCGTCCTGCGCCACCGCGCCGCGGTGACACCGGGGGCACGGCGTTGCCATGAGATAGAGGTAGGCTTCCGCGACGCTGTGGACCGAGATGGGCGAATCGTCGAGTGACATGGTGCCACAGGTGCGTCTTGGGGAATACGAGTCCGTCCGTACGGGTGGGACGATGCGCTCGTGAGCGACCACACTTGTTTCCGCGAGTTTACTCTGCCCTGTGGCACCGGCGTCTCGCCGGTACCACAAAAAAGACGCCACATCAACCCGCAGATGCAAGCGTGGTGGCACACTAGCGGGGCGTGCGACCGCCTCCGGGGCGCTTGCCGCCGCCGGTGGCGGGGCCTTGCGGACCTAGGCCGGGAGCATCGCCGCCACTGACGTCGTCGCCGTCATCCTCGTCTTCATCATCGTCATCGGTGTCGTCGTCGTCGCCTTCATCCTCATCCTCATCGTCGTCGCCGTCATCTTCATCTTCTTCGTCGTCGGCTTCGTCCGCATCTTCCTCGTCGTCCGACGAAAGAGCTCCGGGAGACGCCGCACCGGGCGACGGACCGTCGCCGGGCTTCGCGCCGCCCAAGGTGCCGGTGACACTTCCGAGGTTGGAGAGCATATCCTTGAATTTGCCGATGGGCCCCATCTTTCCACTCTTGGACTTACGTTTCGACTTGCCGGAGGCCTTGGCTGTCTTGCCTTCTGCCTTGCTCGTGGGCGCGGGTTGACCTCGGAAGCTCTCCAACGGTTGGTATGAGATCGACCGTTCAGGGGCGAGCTTCACTTCGGCTTGATTCTTCGTGTAGATCGACGACATCAACGGCGTCGCGCCGGGCATCAGGCCGGCTCGGGCGGTGTAGGCTCGGCGATCTTCGTGTGTCGACGTGTCGCAGCCCACGCAAATCGCGAGCAGGGCCGCGGACAATACGCAGAGCGTTGTTTGACGGACCATGGTGTTACCCCTGTCTTTTTTTGCCAGTTGGCCGATCAACTGCGACCGAGCGGCGGCACCGATTCCCCATGCGCGTGAATCTCACGCATCTATCAGACTACCGACTTGAAGTGTGCGGGTCAATCTGAGGCGATTATCGGCCCACTATCGTCTGATTTCATCCGCGCCGGCTTCGATCAGATCGATGAGCTCCTGGGCACGCGGCTCGGCGATGAACTCGACGTGCCCGTCCACAAACAGGAAGTTGGCACCCCTTCCGTCGACGACGTTTCGCTCCGCAAGGATGATTTCAAGCGGAACACTCGACTGACTGAGACCCGGGCGATAAATCAAGTAGCTCTTTGTCTCGACCTCGTCGATTGATGTCGGGCCGGTTCCGTCATGCGGACTCGTGAACACCTCCAGTGCGACCGAGTCCGGCATCGCTCTGAGCAGAGCCTCGAGGCTCTCCGGAAACTCACCCTTGTGCTGTGAGGCGTACATGTGGAACGACTGTCCAATCGCTCGCATATTGGCCATGCTGACGATGCGCTTCGACTGTTGTCGCGCGGCGACGAACGACTTGGCCAGGATGTTGACCAGGGTGGCCATCGCCTCGTCGCCGCCGGGGGCGGGCGTCGTCAAGTCTTGGCGCGCGGCACCGGAACTGACCAGATCCCAGCGAAGATCGACGCGCGCGACGCGATCTTCGAGTGTCATCGCCGTGCCGACTGCTCCTTCGGCAAACAGCGGAGCCAGCGCCGGCCCCACGGCGGCGGGCAGAAAGGGCACGTTGTGGCGGAGTTTCTCGATGTCCAGCACGAATGCGAGTTGGTTCTTCTCGCCGAGCGCCTCGTAACACCGGGCGAGCGTCTTGCCCGCCGGTCGGCCCTGCGTTTTCCTTCCGGTTCGCTTGGCGATATCAACAATCGTGTCGGGGCCGTCCGCGAGAATGAGCAGCCCGCTCGTGACAGCCATCGAGATAGGGGCTGTTCCGACGGCAGTTCGGACGCGCGGCGATTCGACGTCTTCGTCCTTGAACGTGAGTTCATAGTGGGCAATCAGGGCTTCGAGTTGTCGCGAGAACGTCTGCTCGTCGCGCAATGGGAAGATGGCCGCCCAGCCGATCGGGTTGCGCCGCGTGAAGTCGACGCGCAGGCCGAAGGCTACTTCATGAACGAGGTTGCCGAGCAGATCGGTGTCCCAGTAGACGGAGGCTTCCTTGCGAAACTCGGCGAGTTCCTCGCGGTATTCGGCGGAGATCGTCTTATCGAATTGGTCCGTCAGTTCGTAGAGCCCATCGAACAAGCCGCTGGCATTCGTCCAGCCGATCCGACCGAGCATCTGGAAGTCATCGGGGAAGATGCCCAGGCAGCGGGCTTCGCTGGGCGGCCTGTCGAGAACCGCGGCAATGCCTTTGCACTCCTCCGCCAGTGCTATTGCCATGCGGACCGTCAGGCCGCGGCGCGTCCAGTTCAGATCGAGCGCGGCGGCTTCGACGTCTTGAGGGGACAGCACCTTGAGCAGAAGCGCTTCATCGCTGTTCGGCTTGGGCTTTTGCGGCAGATAGCGATGCAACGGTTTGGGATTGAATAGCAGTCGCATCGCGGGGCCAGCGCCGAGGTGCTTGATCATCCTTCGCATGCCGGGCAGACCGGTCCATCGTTTCTTGGGGTATTCGCCGCGTCGCCACTGGAGGACGAGCGGCGGTTTGTTCGACGCGAACGCGATCTTGCCCTTGACGAGGACGGAGAACACCGGCTTGTTGTCGGCGACGCGGATGATGCGCCCGGCGTCCTTCCCCTCCTCCAGCCGAAACGCTCCGGCGACCGGTGTGCCAGCCATCGCCTCCAGTGACGGCATCACCTGGTTCTCCAGCCAAGCGTCGAATTCTATCCCCGGCTTGGAGAGGTCCATCGCCGCGATGACGACAGGTGGCCGGTCATCCGTCGAGGGTGGTACCATGCCGATCGCGAAGCCGCCGGGCATGCGTTTGACGGCGGCGAGTACCTTCTGTGCGGCCTGTTTCGTTGGGGCCAGCGCGTTGAGCAGTGGTTCCAACAGACTCGGCGGCAGTGCGCGCTGCGGGAAGTCGACGGCCAGGACCGCAACGGCGTCGTTCGGCATGGCGTCGAGCAATCGGCTGTCGGCAGCGGCGTGAGCCCCGGCACCGAGGACCATCGCGAGCGCCAGAACGGCACACCGAGAAGAATCGAGAACGAGGAGCCGACGACTGACCACCGACAACTGACGACTTATCACTAAGGATTCGTTCATCGCGGGGCTCCCTTTCTCTCGCCGTTTCTTCTTGCCTTCTTCTCCAGGGCTCGCTGTTTCGCGGTCGGCAGAGAGTCGAGGCGTTTCTCCAACTCGAAGAACAACTTGCCCATCGGGCCGGCGCGCTCGGCGTCGCTCGCTTCGACCATGCTCTTGATCTTCTCGCCGTGCCGGCGTTCGTGGGCTGACGCCCTTGCCTCGATATCGCGGAGGATAGAGTCGGCCGAGGCACGCTGTGCGTCTGTGAATCGATGCCGTTCGGCATAGTCCCGTACGAAACGCCGCCACCTTGATTCACGCGGGTTGAGGATCTTCGGCGTGCGACGCTTCTTGCGGAGTTCCGCTTCGCTGTCGCGCGTGACCAGGGCCAAGCCCGTCGCCTGCTCGCCGCGCTTCGCATCCTTGGCGGCATACTCGAAGTCATAGCCGGTCATCGGGTCGAGCGGGACGGAGCCGATGTACTCCGGCACCATGGCCGAGAGGGTCGGCGGCAGACGACCGTGGTCGAGGCGGTAAGCCTCGGTGGCGAGGGTCATCTGTGTGCGAACGAAGTTACTGTCGTTGCGGAGCACCCTTTCGTGGGCCCTGGACAACGACGGCAGGAGCATCTTCGCGGCGAAGTCCCAGGCCGGGACGCGCGCGAACAGCGATTCTTCGTCAAGCGTCATTCCGACCGAGCCGTCGTCGTGTTTCGTGGCTTCAACGAGCGCGTCGTAGTGTTGATTGAGGTGCTTCTTCATCGCACGGTCGGGCAGATAGAGCTTCTTGAGACGAACGAACAGCCGTTTCCATCCGCCGGTGCTGTTGTTGCCGACGGTGAATACCCCCGGCATCTCCATGCCGCCGCCGGCGCCCAGCATGAGGCTGAAGGAGTCGTCGATGTAGGATCCAGCCCACTGCTGCTCGGCTCGAACCATCTGTTCGAAGGTCGGCAATGTCTCTGCGAGGCGATCCATCTCGGCGACCGTGGCCTTGAGAACGTCCGGGGACACTTCGCACATTTCGACCGTGCGCCGCATTCCTCTGTCGGCAAGGCTCGAGATCGCGATGCCCACAAGCCCTTCGATGACGGTTCGGCCGTTGCCGATCTGATGTCCCATGCGTTGTATCGTGAGACACGTCTCTAGGGCCTCCTCACCCTTGCCCTGTGACGCGAGATACGTCGCCTCGATACGCATCGTTCTGGCGAGCCTACGCTGCAACGACAGTTGCGGCAGCAAGGCGAAAAGGAGCATGTCCTGATCCCCGCGGAACAACGGCATGTAGCACTGGTCCATCGCGGTCGCCTGCCGGGCCTTATCCATGGCCTCGCGATTTCCCTCCAGCCAGACGGCGAGACGCTCGCCCAACTCACCCTCAGGCCATTTGCCGTCGTATGCCAAGTCGTGGCCCTCGCGCAAGTCCTCCGGCCACTCGGTCAGGGCGTTGATCGCCTCGACGTAGACCCACGCGGCGTTCTCGTCGTACGGCACGTCGGGGACGTCCAGCCCCCGCGCACGCAGCTCCTCGGCGCGATAGGGCGAATAGACCTTGCCCTTGATCGTGACTGTCTCTGGCGAACCGTCGGACGACTGGGCGTGACAAGGCGTGGGGTAGGCGCAGAACACGCACGCCAGCACAACGGCCAGTCGCAAAGAAACTCGTTTCATGGCAGTTTCCCCGTATGTAGGGATGTTTCAAGGACCGGCTTGTCAGCGGGTTGGCTCGAGGAGCTGCGGGCTTCAACCCGCGCGGTGCCTCCTTGCGACGGAATGTTACTCAAGGCCGTACGGCCGCGTCCCG
>CAYYPB010000001.1:0-5529 GCA_964473405.1 uncultured Planctomycetaceae bacterium | reverse complement strand
ACGGCTCCTCGAAACGGCACTTCGGGACGACTCTTCGGGGAATCGTCATCCCCAGCCCCCGGCTCTTCGGGGCTATTTTGTCCGAGGCATGCGCCCGCTGTCCAGTCTATCGAAGTATAGGCGTGCCGCACGGATCAATGTGGGCAGCAGAATTAGACAGACCGGCAGGTTGCAGAAGACCGTCAGCCCGACCATCGCATCGGAGAAGCCGTAAACCGTCTCGAAGCCCTGGATCGTGCAACCGAAGTAGATCGCCAGGATGAAGACGCACTTGTACGGGAGGATCGCCGACGGGCCGAATAGGTACTCGATACCCTTCTCGCCGTAATAGCTCCAACTGATCATCGTGCTGAAAGCGAACAAACAGACGCCGACGAGAATGATCCACCGACCGACGCCGACGCCCAGCGTGTCCAGGGCGAAGCGCGTGATCTGGGCGGCGTCAAGGGCGAGGTGGACGGGCTGGCCCGGCGCGAGCATGGCGACCTTCTCGGCGTAGCCCTCGGGGTCGTCCTCTTTCTCCTCGAGCGAAAGCGTCATGTCGAACGACGCCAAGGCCGCAAGATCGTCGGCGTTCTTGTCGATGAGTGCTTCGCTCTTCCCGGCGATCCGCTTGGGTGCCTCACCCTCGTCGCGCTGGACGAGTACCCAAAGACCGATGCCCTCCGTGGCCACATCGGCGTAGTGCGGTTCTCGCAGCGTGTCTGGGATGTCCTGCGACGGCGTCATCTGCACCGACACGGTCGTCACTTCTTTCGGGCCTTTGTCAGTTTCGACGACGCGCTGCTCGAAGGCCGTCACCGTGCCTACAGCAGGCCGTGTCCAGGTGCCGGTGCTGAGAATAACCAGCGCCGTCATCGTGCAGATGACCAGTGTGTCGATGAACGGCCCGATGGCCGCGACGGCCCCCTCGCGAATGGGCTCGTCGGTCTTGGCGGCGGCATGGGCGATGGCGGCCGAGCCTTGCCCGCCCTCGTTGGAAAAGAGTGCCCGCTTGAGGCCGATCTGGAAGGCGGCATAGACACCGACGCCGGCGAATGCTCCCTCGCCCGCCACCTGGGTGAAGGCCGACTTGACGATTAAGGCGAGCATCTCGGGGATCGCCGGCATCTGCTTGAACAGGACGACCATGGCCGCGAAGACGTAGAGTACGCACATCGTCGGCACGAGCTTTCCGGCGACGGCCCCGATGCGCTTGATGCCGCCGATGATGACGAGTGCGACGAGCGTGGCGGTGATGATGCCGGTATAGGAAGGATCGATGTTGAAGGTGCTTTCGACCGTGTTGCCGACGTTCCAGGATTGGTACATGTTCCCGCCGCCGAAGGAGGCGATGGCGATGACGGCGGCGTACAGGACGGCCGCGACCTTGAACACGATCCAGAAGCCGCTGCCTCGGGCTTTGAGGGGTTCGACCAGGGCCTTTTGGATGTACCACATCGGTCCGCCGCGGACCTCGCCGCGCGCCTCGGCCACGGTGCCTGGTTTGGGCGGCTTCTCGCCGGGGTATTCGAGGACGCGCGACTCGGCGTCCTTTTCCATCAGTGCCGGGGCACTGGGGTCCGGCACGTCGCGCTCATCGCGGAACATGACCGAGAGCGTGCATTCGACGAACTTGAGCGCCATGCCGAAGAAGCCCACGACCCACATCCAGAAGACCGCGCCAGGCCCGCCGAGGGTCACGGCCGTGGCGACGCCGGCGATGTTGCCCAGACCGATCGTCGCCGACAGGGCGGCGCAGAGGGCCTGAAAGTGCGAGATGTGGCCGACATCGTCAGGGTTGTCGTATTGGCCTCGGACGCAGCGGATGCCGTGCGTCAGGGCCCGCCACTGAACGAACTTCGTCGCGATAGAGAAGATCAGTCCGCAGCCGAGCAGGAGAAAGAACAGGTACGGCGTCCAGACGATCTTGTCGAATTGGGTCGTGAATGCTTCGAATGTTTGCATGGACGGCTCCGAACGGCGACGAGGGATCCAGCGGTCGAGCCATTGTGGCGCAAGCACTTGCCCGTTGCAAACTGCGATCTCGCGAGAACCGCTGCGATGAGGTAACATCTCGTTAGGAAAGAAGAGCCGCAGGCGCGTGATCAGAGCCGCGACCGTCAGGAAGCGCCTGCCGTTGAACAGCGGGGCCCTCGCAGTGGAACGGATTGTGCGCTCCCTGACGGTCGCGGCTCTGATCTGACCTTTGCAGCCGACAACACCGACGACCGAGACCCCACCATGCCTCAAGAACGCATCCAAAAAGTTCTCGCCGCCGCCGGATTCGGCTCGAGACGCGCCTGCGAAACGCTCGTCGAAGAGGGCCGTGTCACGGTCAATGGCCGAACGGTTTGGGAGTTGCCCAAGCTTGTCGACCCCAAGGAAGACACGATCCGAGTCGATCGCAAACCGATCAAGCCGGAGAAGATCGTCTACTTCATGCTCAACAAGCCGCCGGGCGTCTATTGCACCAATGACGACCCCGACGGCCGCAAGCGAGCCATCGATCTCATCAAGGGCGTGCGCGAACGGCTCTTCATGGTCGGCCGGCTTGATGCCAGCTCGATGGGCCTGCTCATTCTGACCAACGATGGAGAACTGACACAGAAGTTGACACATCCGAGCTTCCAGACGCCGAAGACCTACCGCGCCGAGGTCAAGGGCCGTCCGACGGACGCCGATCTTCAGAAGCTGCGCAAAGGCGTTTGGTTGTCCGAGGGCAAGACCGCCCCCGCCGTCATCACCGTGATCCATCGTGACCGTGAAAAGACGATGCTC
Source organism: uncultured Planctomycetaceae bacterium (assembly GCA_964473405.1). GTDB lineage: Bacteria > Planctomycetota > Phycisphaerae > UBA1845 > UTPLA1 > CAYYPB01. The sequence goes on along the minus strand of CAYYPB010000001.1, from coordinate 2,769 downwards.
GAAATCACGCTCCGCGAGGGTCGCAACCGCGAGATCCGCCGCATGCTCGCCAAGACCGGCCACCGCGTCCGCCGGCTCAGTCGCATCCGCATGGGCAAGCTCTCGACGCGCAAGCTACCGCTGGGTGCCTGCCGCCCGTTGACTGCCGAGGAGGTGCGCTACCTCCACAAGTTGGCCGAAGGCGTCACAACCGAGAACGACATGAACCGAGACAGCGGCCGTCGCCGATCGGAACGCAAGCGCCCCGCCAGACGAACAGCCGCCACCAGTGAATCCAGAAGATCTCGCGCCAAGAACAAACAAGCCGGCCCCGAGCCCGCATCAAAGACGCGGAGCAAGAAGCAAGCCGCGAAACCGCCAACGCGGCGCCCTTCCAAGAAGGCAGGCGACAAGAAACAGGCGCCGGCAGCCAAGAAGCGGCGGATTCTCTTTCAAGAGGACTAGGCGGCAAGGCCTGCGGCGATCAGAGTCGCGACCGTCAGGAACGGCCAGTCCCTCAGATGGAGAAGTGGCTCGATGTGGATATCCATTCTCTTGTATCTAAGACTGCCATACGCTTTAGCACGCTCGACCGATCTCGTATAATCGAACCTGGGTAGCGCGGGCACAACGAGTTCGACACCGTTCGGTCCGCAGACCGAGCGACCGGGGCTCGGACGCCCCGCCGATCGCGAGGAGGCAGGGGCGATGCACACTGCAGGAACAACTCCGGCCAGTGCTGCCGCACTCGCCTTCGGGCTGATCACTTCGGTGGCGGGCGGCCAGATGGTTCTCTATGTCGATGATGACGCGCCGTTAGGCGGGGATGGCGCGAGCTGGAACACGGCCTATCGGCATCTCCAGGATGCGTTGCTGGGGGCGGCGCTCGACAGTGACATTCGCATCGCCGGCGGAATCTATTCGCCCGATGAGGACGAGGGAAGCGGCGTCACGCCCGGTGATCGGACGGCCACGTCTCAACTCATCAGCGGTGTCGGTCTGTACGGCGGCTACCGCGGCTGCCCGGCAGGAAACTGTGCAAGCGGTGATCCCGACGAGCGCGACATCGTGGTCTACGAGACCCGTCTCACCGGCGATCTGAGCGGGGACGATGTCGCCGACCTCGAGGGATTCGTCGGCCGCTTTTCCGGCGACGGAACCCCGTATGGCTCCGCGTGCGCGAGCTTCGACCTGGACGCAGACGGTGACGTCGACATTGCGGACGGACACATTGGCGAAAACGCCTACCACGTACTCACCGGGAGCGGGACCAACGCGACGGCTATTCTCGACGGGCTAAAGATGACCGCCTGGAACGCGGACCGGCCGACCCTGGACCTCAACGTCTCGGGCAGCGGAATGTAAAACAACGCCGGCAGCCCTACGCTCAACATGTGCAGATTCAGTGCCAACCTGGCCGCCTGAGGCGGCGCCGGGCTGCGCAACGAGGAGGGCTCCAGTCCCACTCTGACGGGCCGTTGGTTCATCGGAAACCGGAGTTCCGGCCGGGGTGGAGCGATCTTGAACCATGGCTCCTGCGATCGAGATACATGCGCTCCGACGCTGACAGTGTGCGTTTTCGTGGACAACTCGAGCCTCGGCGGCGGGACTAACGAATCGACTCAAGTCTCTCTCAGCGGTCCCGGGCCACTGGTTGTCCGGTACAGTCTGATCCAGGGATTGGCCACATGGGCCGGCAATGGCAACATAGATGCCGACCCCCTGTTCCTCGACGCTGCCGGGTTGGATGGCATCATCGGCACCGACGACGACCTGCGCCTTCAACCCAACTCGCCACGCATTGACGCGGCCGACAACACCGCGGTACCACTAGACGTACCGGACTTGAACGGCGACGGCAACACAGCCGAGCGCGCCTCTCTCTCGATCTGGAGAGTGCGTCGCGATTCGTGGACGACCCTGCGACAACGCCAGACATGGGCGTTGCCGATCCTCCCGATTACCCGGATGTCGTGGACATCGCGGTGTTCGTCGACTGCTTCTTGCAGGGGGCTGGCGTGGTCTCGGGTTGCCGGTGCACGGACATGAACTCGCCTCAACCTGATGGCGTTCTGGACAGCACGGATGTTACGCTGTTCGTAGCCGCGCTGCTGGCCGGTTAGCCTCAGTCGCGCCGTCGCAGGACACGCCTCACTCTCCGTTCTCCAACGACAGGCTACTCGCCGGCCGGCCGAGGAATGCTGTACTTGTCGCGCAGCGCCATCAGAGACTTGACGAGATCCTGATGGCCGGCGTTGCGAGTTTGGTTGATCAGGTGCTCGAAGAACTCGGACATGTAGACTTCCTGATGGAACTCGGAGGCCTCGCGGCGCGTTCCCTTCTTGAAAGACTTGGCGAATGCCGCGCTATGCGCGAGGTCTGCACACGGATCGAGGTACTTCTTGTGGGCCTCATAGCCCTCGATCTCGGCCACAAGTACCATGACATCGGCCTTGGCAGCCTCACCGCTGTCGCCGGCCTCGCCGAGTCGGGTGTACATGACGACGCCAACGAGGAGGATGAGGACGAGGACGCCACCGATCGTGCGGGCGTTCATACGAGGGTTCCTTTCGGTCTTGGCGCTGCGTTCGCGGGCGTGAACCGCGGCGCGCGGAGTTCGGTTTCGGTTGATGCCCCTCCCCGATACGTCGGGCAGGGACATCGTCGGTTGCCCATTGTACAGATTCAGGCATTCAGAAGGAAGTGAACGATGTTTCGCCGCCCCCCTTGCAGTCCTAGTGTATGGTCACACCTGTTCTTGCGGGTTCGCCAGGCCACCCCAAACCGAAC